>NZ_JCBATA010000019.1:0-119408 GCF_059816245.1 Frankia sp. RB5 | reverse complement strand
ATCTTGCTGTTGACGATCAGGATGTACGGGTCGTCGAGGACGGCTTCCTGACGGTCGGCGTCGGTGACGAAGTACGGCGAGATGTAGCCCTTGTCGAAGCGCATGCCCTCGGTGAGCTCAAGCTCCAGGCCGAAGGTGTTGCTCTCCTCGACAGTGACCACACCCTCCTTACCAACCTTGTCCATCGCTTCCGCGATCATGGAACCGATCGTCGCGTCGCCGGCCGACACCGACGCCGTGGCGGCGATCTGCTCCCTGGTCTCCACGTCCCTCGCGGCCCGGGTGAGGTCCGCGCAGACCCGCGCGACCGCGACCTCGATGCCCTTCTTCAGGCCCAGCGGGTTCGCACCGGCGGCCACGTTGCGCAGACCCTCGCGGATCAGCGCCTGGGCCAGGATGGTCGCGGTGGTGGTCCCGTCACCCGCGACGTCGTTGGTCTTGCGGGCGACCTCCTTGACGAGCTCCGCGCCGATCCGCTCGTAGGAGCCCTCGGGCTCGACCTCGCGGGCGATGGAGACGCCGTCGTTGGTCAGGGTGGGGGCGCCGAACTTGTTCGCCAGAACGACGTTGCGACCCTTGGGGCCGAGCGTGACCTTGACCGCATCGGCCAGCTGGTTCATGCCGCGCTCCAGGCCGCGCCGAGCCTCCTCGTCGAAGGCGATGATCTTCGGCATGGTTTCTGGGTCCTCCCGGGGCAGGTCTGCGGTGGCGAGGTACCAGCCATCGATGGGCGCCCGCCGCCACGGACGGTTTTCCCGCGGATGCCGGGTGGATTGCGGCTGGGCGGGCAGCCGTCGCACCGAGAATTGGCACTCGATCTCGCCGAGTGCCAATTACTGTATAGCCCACCGGCCGCGCTCAAAGGGGGTCGGCACCACGTCCGAGGGTGCGTCCCACGCCACAGCCACGGGACTGGCACCAAAGGCGTGCCCGTAGGTGCCGTCGGCGCCCGAGCGCTTTTCGGGCTTATCGCTGTGACGGCGCGGCAGGCAGCCGCACGGTCACGCACAGCCCGCCGGCGGCTCGTGGGACGAGAGTGAGGGTTCCATTGTGCGCCCGGGCGATGCTTTTGGCGATCGCCAGGCCAAGACCTACGCCCGCCTGGTCGTTGCGAATACGTTCGGTGCCGCGAACGAACGGCTCGGCGAGTGCGGAGACGATGTGTGGCGCGAGCTTCTCGCCGGTGTTTTCGACAGTGAGCACGGCCGCCCTGGGCTCCACCGTCGTCGTGACCCAGACGGTGCCCTGCTCCGGCTGGTTGTGGACGATCGCGTTGTGCACGAGGTTCGTGCTCAACTGCAGCAGGAGCGCGTGGGACCCGATCGTGGGGGCGACATCGCCGGCGGCCTCGATGGTGACGCCGTTCTTTTCTGCGAGGGGGAGAAGCGTTTCGGTGGCCTCCTCCGCCAGGAGGGAAAGGTCGACGCGCACTCGGGTGAAGGATCGACGGTCGGCGCGGCTGAGCAGGAGCATCGCCTCGGTGAGTTCGATGGCGCGCACATTGACGGCGTGCAGGCGGCCGACGAGTGCATCGACATCGCGATCCGGATCGTTGCGGGCGACGTCCAGAAGGGTCTGCGTGATCGCCAGCGGGGTGCGCAGCTCGTGGGAGGCGTTGGCCGCGAACCTCTGCTGTTCGGCCACGTGTGCTTCGAGTTGCGCGAGCATGGCGTCGAAGCTGTCCGCGAGCTCGCGGAATTCGTCGGTGCGGCCCGGCAGTCGGATGCGGTGGGAGAGCGACCCGCTCGCGGCCGTGCGCGTGGCGTCGGTGATGCGGGCCAGCGGCGCGAGCATCCGGCCGGCGAGCAGCCATCCGCCGACGAGACCGAACACCAGCAGAAAGACCAGCACGAGCGCCGTGGTCGGACCGAAATCATGCAGGGCTTCCCGGCGGCTGCGCACGATCACGACCGTGCTGGGATGAATGCTGCGCAGCAGCGAGATCCACATGGCGGCGAGCAGAACGACGCCGGCCACCATCAGGAAGCCGGCATAGCTCAGGGTGAGTTTGAGACGGACACTCAGGCCAGGAATTCTATCCATGCCCGTCTCCTTGCCCGTCTCCTTCGACCACGACGCCTGGTCCGGTATCGATGCGGTAGCCGACACCGGGAACTGTGGCGATGATCCAGGGTTCGCCGAGACGTTTGCGCAGTGCTGAGACCGTGATGCGCACGGCGTTGGTGAACGGATTGGCGTTCTCGTCCCAGGCCCGTTCCAGGAGTTCCTCGCCGCTGACGACACCGCCTTCGGCGGCGACGAGAACCTCGAGCACCGCGAACTGTTTCCGCGTGAGCGCGACATAGCGGCCGTCGCGGTAGACCTCGCGGCGGAACGCGTCCAGCCGCAGGCCGGCGATCTCGCGGACGGGCGGCCTGCTGTGGCCGCGCCTGCGGTCGAGCGCCCGGAGCCGGAGCACGAGTTCCTGGAGTGCGAACGGCTTCGTGACGTAGTCGTCGGCGCCGAGCTCGAATCCGGACGCCTTGTCGTCGAGCCGGTCCGCGGCGGTGAGCATGAGGATGGGCATGCCGCTGCCGGAGGCGATGATGCGCCTGGCGATCTCGTCGCCAGAAGGCCCGGGAATGTCGCGATCGAGGACGGCGATGTCGTACGCGTTTACGCTCAGCATCTCCAGCGCGGTGTCACCGTGACCGGCGATGTCGGCGGCGATCGCTGCCAGCCGCAGACCATCGCGGATGGCTTCCGCCAGATAAGGCTCGTCCTCGACGACCAGGACACGCATGCCCGCGATGCTAGCAGCACGCGGTATATCGGCGGCATATCGAAAAAGAAAGCCGTCACCCGCGGCGGCCGGCCGTTCACCCCCCTCCTCGAGGCGTACGACCTGGGGCGTACGGCGGGTCGCTCCGGCCCGGAAAGATCGTCCTTGAGGCTGTCGGCAGGGCCGTCGAAGATCCCTAACGTTCTGGTTGTCCGAAGACGGCGACCGAGCACGAACGCGAGGATCACATGATCGAGGCGATGGGCCTGGAGAAGCGGTACGGCGACAAGGTCGCCGTCCACGACCTCACCTTCACGGCGCGGCCGGGTGTGGTGACCGGCTTCCTCGGCCCCAACGGCGCCGGCAAGTCCACCACGATGCGGATGATCCTCGGCCTTGATCGGCCGACCCGCGGCGAGGTGCGGGTCAACGGCCGCCGCTACCGCGACGCGGTCGCCCCGATGCACGAGGTCGGCGTGATGCTGGAGGCCCGCGCGGTGCACACCGGCCGGACCGCGGCCAAGCACCTGCTTGCCCTCGCCCAGACACACGGCATCTCGCGGCGCCGGGTCAACGAGGTGATCGAGATGGTCGGGCTCGCCGACGTCGCCCGCAAGCGGGCCGGCGGGTTCTCGCTCGGGATGGGACAGCGGCTCGGCATCGCCTCCGCGCTGCTCGGCGATCCGGCGACGCTCATCCTCGACGAGCCGGTGAACGGCCTGGACCCGGAGGGCATCCGCTGGATCCGCTCCCTGCTGCGCGACCTCGCCGCCGAGGGCCGCACGGTCTTCCTCTCCTCCCACCTGATGAGCGAGATGGCACTGACCGCGACCCACCTGGTGATCGTCGGACGCGGGCGGCTCATCGCCGAGACGACCGTCGCCGAGGTCATCGCCTCCGCGTCCCCGGCCGCCGTGCACGTGCGCACGCCGCAGAGCGCGGCGCTGCGCGACGTGCTGGTCGGCGCCGGCGTCACCGTCACCGCGACCGCCGCCGACACGCTCGAGGTCACCGGCCGCACCAGCGCGCAGATCGGCGAGGCCGCCCGCACGGCGGGGCTCGCCCTGCACGAGCTGACCCCGAAGCAGGTCTCGCTCGAGGACGCGTTCATGGACCTCACCCGCAGCGCCGTCGAGTACGCCACCGAGGCCCCGCACTGCCCCCACCCCGGCACTGACGCCGAGAAGACCCTCGCCCTGGCGGGCGCCACCCGATCGGAGATCCCGACATGACCGCGCAGACGACCCAGCTGGTGGGCTCCGCCCCGTCCGTTCCGTCCGCTCCCGGGCAGCACAGTGCCCGCCCGGCCGTGCGGGTCACCCAGCTGCGGGTGCTGCGCTCCGAGTGGACCAAGCTGACCTCGCTGCGCTCCACGGTGTGGACGCTGGCGGCGGCGCTGGCGGTCACCGTGCTGCTCGGCACGATCCTGTGCCGGCTCGCGGCCAACGACTGGCCGCACTACAGCCCCGAGGGCAGGGCCACCTTCGACGCCGCCGCGACCAGCCTCAGCGGGATGTACCTGGCCCAGCTCGCCATCGGCGTCCTCGGCGTCCTGGTGATCTCCGGCGAGTACACCACCGGGATGATCCGGGCCTCGCTCGGGGTCGTGCCGCGACGCCTGCCGGTGCTGTGGGCGAAGGTGACGACGTTCGCGGTGGCGAGCTTCGTCCTCATGGTGGTGGCCAACCTGATCGCGTTCACCGCCGGTCAGGGCATGCTGTCCTCGCGGCACATCGACGTGGCGCTGTCCGACCCGGGGGTGCTGCGGGCGGTGCTGGGGACCGCGTTCTACGTCACCGCGATCGGCGTGCTGGGGATGGCGCTCGGCGCCATCCTGCGCAACACCCCGGCCGCGCTCGGCACCCTGTTCGGCGTGCTGCTGGTGCTGCCGCAGATCGTCGGCGCGCTGCCGCGCTCGCTGGCCCGCGTCGGCGACTACCTCCCCTCGACGTCGGGGGACGCGCTGATGCAGGTGACGCACGGCTCGGATCTGCCCTCGCCGACGCACGGACTGCTCGTTCTGCTCGCCTACCTGGTCGTCACGGTGACCACCGCGGCGGTCCTGCTGGTCCGTCGGGACGCCTGACCAGGCATCCCGTGCCCGCCTGACCCTCGCCTCGCCCCGGAATGGAGGTCAAGATGGTCTCCGTGGCTGTGCTGACGGACCCGCTCCAGGCGGACGAGCCCGGCGGGGATCCCGGGCCGGCATCCTCGGTAGTAGCCACCGTGATGGCAGGGCCGGCCGTGATGGCAGGGCCGGCCGTGATGGCAGGGCCGGCCGAGGCGGCCGAGCCGGGGCTGGTGCTCGGGCGGCTGCGCCACGGCCGGATCGGCCGCTTCCTGCGGGCCCATCCGAAGCTGGTCGACGGCGCCCTGGCCGCGGTGCTCGGCCTGCTCTCCTGGGCGGCGCTGCTGAACACGCTGGCCGCGTCCTCCGTCGCCCACCGGGCAGCGGTGATCGCCCTGGCGGTCGCGGGGCTGCTCCCGCTGATCTGGCGGCGCCAGTTCCCCGCCGCGGTCTTCGCGGCCTGCCTGGCCGCCGCGGTCGCCCAGACCCTGGTCGGACCCACGGTGGAGAGCAACCTCGGGGTGCCGGTGGCCTTCTACACCGTCTCCGCGCTGTGCTCGCGGCGGGTCCGGCTGGTGGCGGTGGTCGTCACGGCCGCCTCCGTCGTCCTGGCGAGCATCGCGTGGCAGAACGAGAACCGCGCCGCGCTGCTCGCCAACCTGATCGTGCTCGGCATGATCACCACGACCGTCGGGGTGCTCGGCCGCAACACGGGCACCCGGCGGGCCTACCTCGCGAGCCTCACCGACCGGGCCGCCCGCCTCGAGCGGGAACGAGACCAGCAGGCCCAGATCGCCGCCGCCGCCGAGCGGGCCCGCATCGCCCGGGAGATGCACGACGTCGTCGCGCACAACCTGTCCGTCATGATCGCCCTGGCGGACGGCGCGGAGTTCGCGCTCGACAGCTCCGTCCCGCAGGCCCGGCAGGCGATCAACCAGGTCTCGCGGACCGGGCGGGAGGCGCTGGCGGAGATGCGCCGCCTGCTGGGTGTGCTGCGGGAGGACGGTGTCGCCGACGGCACCGCGCCCCAGCCCCGGCTGAGCGACCTCGACGCGCTGATCGACCAGGTCCGCCAGGCCGGGCTGCCGGTGAGCCTCACCGTCAGCGGGAAGCCGCTGGCCCTGCCGGACGGCGTTCAGCTCACCGTCTTCCGGCTGGTCCAGGAGGCGCTGACCAACACCATGAAGCACGCCGGCCCGGGGGCCACGGCCACGGTGGCGCTGCGCTACGACCGGCGCGGGATCGCCGTCGACGTCCGGGACACCGGCCGGGGCGGTGGTGTGCCGGGGGCGGGATCGGGTGGCCAGGGCCTCGTCGGCATGCGGGAGCGAAGCGCCGTCTACGGCGGCACGGTGCTGGCCGGGCCGGGACCGGAGGGCGGATGGCGGGTCAGCACCCGGATCAACGTTGGTGGGAAGGTGCCCGGGTGACGTCCACCGGTTCGCCGTCCGCCGCCCCGCCCGCCACCACCGTCCTGCTGGTGGACGACCAGCCGCTGCTGCGGATGGGCTTCCGGATGGTGCTCGACTCGCAGGCCGACATCACCGTCGTCGGCGAGGCGGGGGACGGCACCGAGGCGGTCGCGCTCACCGCGGCGCTGCGACCGGACGTGGTGCTGATGGACGTGCGGATGCCGGGGATGAACGGCATCGAGGCGACAGGCCGCATCGTCGCGGCCGGCAGCGCGTCGCGGGTGCTGATCCTCACGACCTTCGACCTCGACGAGTACGCCTTCGCCGGGCTGCGGGCCGGGGCCAGCGGATTCCTGCTGAAGGACGTCCCTCCCGCCGACCTGCTCTCGGCGATCCGGGCGGTCGCGACCGGCGACGCGGTCGTCGCCCCCAGCATCACCCGCCGGCTGCTGGACGCCTTCGCCCACCGCCTCCCCGACGCCGCCGCGCCGGCCGGGTCGACTGGTTCCGGGACCGGCGGCTCCGGCATGCCCGCGACCGGTACCGAGGTCACCGCGACGTCCGGGACCGGCATCACGGGTCCGGGGTCATCGCCGGAAGACCAGCCGGCCGGCCGGTCTCGCGACCGACGCCTGGACCGGCTCACCGAGCGGGAGCGGGACGTGCTGGACGAGGTCGCCGCCGGCTACTCCAACGCCGAGATCGCGGCCCGGCTGGTGCTCTCCGAGGCCACAGTGAAGACCCACGTCGGCCGGATCCTGGCCAAGCTGGAACTGCGGGACCGGGTGCAGGCGGTCGTCTTCGCCTACGAGACCGGCGTCGTCCACCCCTCCGCCAACCCGCCCCGCCCGGACTGAACGGACGACCCCCGGCGGCGGGCCCCGTCCGGACGACCCGGATGGTGGCTCGTCCGCCCGGTGCCGGCGGCGGTACGTCGGGCGGCCGTGGGGTGCCGGGGCGAGACGGATCCGCGCCGGGACCGACGACGACGTGTTTCCCGTGACCGGCGAGGATCCGCTGCGTACGATGGAGCCCAATTGAACAGCCGATGGCTTCCGGTGGCGATCAGAATGCCGGTGAATTCGTGTTGCCCTGACTCTCGTGCACTGCCCCGAGGGCGTCGAGGGACCGGCCTGAATCATGCGGCCGGCCGTGGGATGACCGAGGAGTTGTATATATGGGCAGTCACGAGACGTTGCCGTTCGTCGATACCGACAGTGCCGCCTTCATGCGCGATCCGGCAGGTGCGTCGGCCGAGGCCGGGGCCGTGCGGGGCATCGCTCGCGGCCCGCACGGCGTCGAGGTGTTCGCCTACGACCAGGTGCGCGCGCTGTTAACCGACAAGCGGCTGCGCCCGCCCAGTGCCGCCTATTTCCAGGGCAGGGGCGCCACCGCGCCGATTCTCGAGTTCATCAACGACGGCCTGCTGCTGATGATGGACCCCGAACGGCACGAGAAGCTGCGGAAGATTCTGGTGAAGGGCTTCCGGCCGCGCACCATCGACCTGACCCGGCCGATGATGGCAGCCTTCGCCGAGGAACTGGTCAGCGGTTTCTCCGACCGTCGGACAATAGATTTCGTCGCGGACTTCTCACATCACTACTCCATCGGCGTGATCGCCCGTTACATCGGCGTCGAGCCGGCCGACGTGCCGATCTTCGACAGCGCCACCGTCGAGCTGCGGGTGCTCGCCGAGAACCCGATGACGCCGCACGTGTCGCGGTTGGAGAAGGCTCTCGCGGAGCTGCGCGTCTACACCCGGGGCCTGGTCGCGGCCCGGCACGAGAACCCGCGGCCCGATCTGATCAGCGACCTCATCGAGGCGCAGGAGCTCGAGGGGAGGATGACCGAGACCGAACTGATCTGGGCGGTCGTGAACGTCCTGCTCGCCGGGCACGACACCACCCGCTACCAGCTCGCCTCCTGCGTGCGGGCGCTGGTGGAGGCGGGGGCCTGGGAGCGGGTCGCGGCCGATCCCGGGCTGATCCCGTTCGCCGTGGACGAGGGCATGCGGCTGTGGCCCGTGACGACCCGGGTCGTCCGGCTGGTCACGGAACCGATGGAGATCTGCGGCGAGGCGTTCGACGTCCACGAGCCGGTGGCCCTCAGCTTCCAGGCGGCGGGGCGCGATCCAGCGGTCTTCGCCGAGCCGAACGGCCTGAACCTCGGCCGGGAGCCGGGCTGGGACATCGGCTTCGGCCGCGGCGCCCACTACTGCCTGGGGCACGCGGTGGCACGGACCGAGATGTGCGAGGCGCTGGCGGTGCTCACGCGGCGCCTGACCGACGTCGACCTCGCGGACGAGATCGTCATGCCGCCGGACTCGGCCGCCTTCATGCGCGGGCCGGCATCGCTTCCCCTTGCCTACGCGGTCCGGCCGGCGATCGGCGGTGACCGGCCCGAGCCCGTCCTGGAGCCGTCGAACCACTGAGATACGCACGTGGGGGACGCCTGGGCGCCCGTCCCCCACGTGCGGCATCGCGGCATCCTCGGCACCGCCGAGTCCACCCCTATATTAGACGAGGATCAATAGGGTGGATACCCGCCAGACGGCGTGGCGCCGGCGGGCCGTGAAAGGTTGTCGGGGTGTGGAGATGGACAGCGCGCGCAAGGGCCGCCGGCGCCCGACCCGCGACGAGGGCCCGGCGGTCACGCGGGAGCAGATCGTCGACGCGGCGTACCGCATCGCCCGCACGGAGCATCTCGACCAGATCCAGATCCGCAGGGTCGCCCGCGAGCTCGGGGTGTGGCCGCAGGCGCTCTACCACTACGTCCCCAGCAAGTCCGAGCTGCTCCGGCTCGTCGCGGACCGCGCCCTCGAGACCCGGCGGCCACCCGGCCTGCCCGCGACCGCGCCCTGGGACGAGAGGCTCCTCGACCTGTTCAACCGGACGGAGGAGGTCTTCGCCGCGCATCCGGGCCTCGTCCAGTTCCTGGTCCTGCGGCCGGACTTCGTCGGATCGGCGCACCTGGGCGCACTCGCGGAGGAGGCCCTGGGACTGCTGTTCGAGGGTGGACTGACCCCCGGCCAGGCGCTCGGGGCCTTCGGGGGCCTTGCGTCGCTCATCGTCGGCAAGGCGCAGCTGCTGGAGGCCTTCACCTCGGGGGCGCAGGTCTCGGCGCCCACGGCCGACGAGCAGCGTTTCCCCTGCCTGGCCCGAACCCTCGGCGAGGCCGCCGGCGCGGAGGTCGACCTCGCCGACGACGTCGCGACCTACATAGCCGGCCTGGCGAGTCTGTACGGCCGCGGAGAACCGCGGCGACGGAGGCACCGGTGACGACCCCCGGTCGGGCCGGGTCCGCTCCTGACGACCGGCAGCCCGCGATGGTCGGTCGACGCCCGCGTGCCGATGCCGACGAGACCAGGCTGCAACTCCTGCGGGCCGCCGAGCGCCTGTTCGCCGAGCGCGGCATCGAGGCCGTCTCGCTGCGCGACATCCACCAGGCCGCCGGCCAGCGCAACACCAGCGCGGTGAACTACCACTTCGGCGGCAAGGAAGGACTCATCCGCGCGATCATCGAGGCCCGGGCGGACGTCACGAACGCCCGGCGGATGCAGCTGCTGGCCCAGGCGGAGGCGTCCGGTCGCGGCGAGGACGCCCGGAGCCTGGTCGACGCGCTCGTCTGGCCGTTGGCCGAGGAGATCCGTCAGGGCACCTACTACGTCGGCTTCCTGTCCCGGCTGATCGTCGAGCGCGATCTCGACCGGCCGGTGCGGTACGCCGCGGACCCGGTGTGGTCCAGCGCGGTGGTGGTCGGGCGACGGCTGCGCTCCCTGCTGGCGCACGTCGACCGGTCCGTCTTCGACCTGCGCTTCCGGCTCGCCTTCGACCTGGTCGTCCACGCGCTGGCCACCGAGCAGGCCGCCGGCCGGCGCGGCGGGCCCGACCGGCTGCTGCCGTTGGACGCCTACGTCACCCACCTCGCGGACGCCGTGACGGGCCTGCTGAGCGCGCCGGGTTCGGCGGCGGATGCCTGACCCGACGGGCGGCGTCGCGCGGCCGGACGGGGCCCGCGGCCGCGCGGGCGATGACCGGCCGGTCGTCGCGGCGTTGCCCGGAAGTCATGATGGGGAGATGGCCAACAGTGTCGATGTTCGTTCGCGTCGCAGCTCGTCGACCGTGCGTGAGCTGGTGCTGCAGGCGGCGCGGGAGCTGTTTGACGGGCGGCCCTACGAGGAGGTCGGCACCCGGGAGATCGCCACGCGGGCGGGGGTGACGCACGCCCTGGTGTTCCGTCATTTCGGTACCAAGGCGAACCTGTTCGTCGAGGCCGCGTTCCAGCCCTTCCGCGACTTCGTGACCAGCTACCTCGACCAGTGGGTGCTGGAGGGGCATGGGTCGAGCGGATCGGCGCACTACACGGAGACGTTCGTCCACGGCCTGTACCGGCTGTTGCTCGACAACCGGCCGCTGCTGGTCGCAATGGCCGGGCAGTCCGGTGGCGGCTCGACGGAGCTGCGTGAACGCGCCGCCGCCTTCCTTCAGGAGATCTTCGAGCGGCTGGAGCGCGAGTCGGAGCTGGAGATCGAGGTGAAGCGCACGGTCGTCATGGACATCCGCTGCGCCGTGCGGTTCTCGTTCGGTCTCGTCTACGGGATCACCCTGCTCGACCCGCTGCTGTTCCACGACGCGTCGTCGGCCCCGTCGCGGGAGACGATCGCGGAGGAGATGTCGGGGTTCGTGCTGCGTGGAACGCTCCTTCGGACCGAGGGCCTTGCGGACCCCGGCTGACGCGGGTGACGGTGCCGCCGCACCGCCGTCACTCCGGCACGACGGCAAAGGAATCCATGTCCTACATTTCTACTGGCGCCCGACGAGAGTGCAGGCTATGTTGGCGTTGATCCTGGATAGCTAGCCCTGATCTTCAGGGTGCTGGCCGTCGCATCACGGTCGACCCCCTCGGTGCGTGGCCTGCCGTCGTCGCGGTCGCGCCGCGAGAATGAGGTGTCCGAAGATGAGTGAGCCCTCCGCGAGAAGCGGGCCGGTGGCCGCGGTCGTGGTGATCGTGGCGAAGTCCGGGCGTGCCGACGACCTGGCCGCGCTGCTCACCCGGATGGCCGAGGCGGCGACCGACGAGGGCACCGACGCCTACGCCGTGCATCAGGACTCGCGTCAGCCCGAACGGTTCTTCCTGTTCGAGCACTACCGCGACCGGACGGCCTTCACGCTGCACCGCGGCAACGAGACCCTGAACAGCCTGGGCGAGCAGCTCGGGGAGCTGGCCGAGTCGACGGAGATCATCCTGGGTCGGCCGCTTCCCGGGTCCCGCCCGCCGGGTGCCTCCCCGCGGGGCTGACGGTGGGGGCGAGGATGGCGCAGACGGCTCGCGAGGATCCGGCGGGCGACCGCGGCCACGAGGATGACGACAGCGACCGGGAGTCACTGACCGCGTTCCTGGACCGGGCCCGGGTGTTCCTCGCCGGCGCGCCCGAGGTCGGTCGGCGGTCCGAGACCACGGGCCTCGCCCGGAGCGAGGCCGGTGACGGTGAGCGGGTGGGGGACGGGGACGGTGGTCAGCGCGCGTCACGTCCGCCGCTGGTCTGGGGCGAGGGCTCGGACGAGGTCAACCTGCTGCCGGAGCACAGCCCCGAGGAGGACGAGCGGATCGTCGCCGCGGCGCGCCGGTTCAAGGCGGCCGAGTACGCCGCCGGCTTCGGCTGGATCGACGGGCCGACCGAGTACGGCGGTGCCGGCCTGCCCGTCTCCTACCTGGACGCCTACCTCGACCTGCGCGGCCAGTACGACGTGCCGGACCTCGCGGTCTTCGGCCTCGGCCTGGGCATGATCTCCCCGACGCTGCTCGCCCACGGAAGCGAGTCGGCGAAGCGCATTTACCTTCCCCGGCTGCACGCGGGGGAGGCGATCGGCTGCCAGCTGTTCAGCGAACCCGGCGCGGGGTCGGATCTCGCCTCCCTGCGCACCCGGGCCGTGCGCGACGGCGACGAGTGGGTCATCACCGGGCAGAAGGTCTGGACCACGAACGGGCACCTCAGCGACGTCGGCGAGGTCCTGTGCCGGACCAGTCCGGAGGCGCCCAAGCACCGCGGGATCACCGCCTTCCTCGTCGACATGCACGCCCCCGGGGTCGAGGTGCGGCCGCTGCGCCAGATGACCGGCGGGGCGAGCTTCAACGAGGTGTTCCTGACCGAGGTCCGGGTGCCCGACGAGAACCGCCTCGGCGCCGTGGACGACGGCTGGCGGGTCGCCACCACCACCCTGATGAACGAACGCAGCACCGCGAGCGACCTCGGCGGCAGCCTGGCCGCCATCCTCGATCGGCTGATCATGCTGGCCCGCTGGTCGGGGCGGCTCGCCGATCCGGTGGTGCGGGACCGGTTGAGCGACACCGTCATGCATGTCCGTCTCGCCGGCTACGCCACCGAGCGCGCGCACCTGGCCCGCACGGCCGGCACCCCGGGCCCCGAACACTCGGTCGGCAAGCTGGTCTGGACGAACAACCTGCGCCGCATCTCCGACCTGCTCACCGACATCCTCGGCCCGCGCCTGATCGCCGACACCGGCGAGTGGGGCACGTTCGCCTGGACGACGCTCGTCCTCGGTGTCCCCGGCATCCGGGTCTCGGCCGGCACCGACGAGATCATGAAGAACATCCTCGCCGAACGGGTCCTCGGTCTGCCGCGCGAGCCCTCGCCGGCCCGGACCACCTCGGCACCGGGCGGGAACGGGAAGGACGGGAATGTCTGACGACGCGGCCGCCGAACGGCGGGAGCTGCGGGACACCGCCCGGCGGTTCCTGGCCGAACGCTCCTCGGAGCAGGACGTCCGCCGGCTGATGGACGACCCCGGGCACGACCCGGCGCTCTGGGAGCTGATGGGCCGTGACCTGGGCTGGCAGGGACTCGCGATGCCCGAGGCCCACGGTGGCGCGGGATACGGCTGGGACGAGCTGGTGATCGTCTTCGAGGAGATGGGCCGGGCGCTGCTGGGCGCGCCGTTCCTCGCCACGGTGGCCCTCGCGGCGGGCGCGCTGCTGGAGTCGGGAGACGTCGAGGCGCAGGCCCGGTACCTGCCCGACCTCGCCGCCGGCCGGGTCGTGGCGACGCTCGCCGCGGCCGGCGACGACGGCCTGCCTGACCTCGAGGCGGTCGGTGTGCGGGCGACCTGGGCGGCGCAGGGTGGATGGCGCCTCACCGGCCGGGTTCCGTTCGTGCTCGACGGCCAGCATGCGGCGCTGGTGCTGCTGCCGGCGCGCACCCCCGACGGCGTCACCCTGTTCGCTGTGGACGTCCCCGGCGCGGGCGTCGAGGTGACCGCGCTGGAGACCCTGGACCTGACGCGTGGCCTGGCCGTCGTCCGCGTCGACGACACGCCCGCGCGGCAGGTGGGCCGGTCCGGCGACGGCGCCCGGATCGTCGGCCGGGCGCTGGAGTTCGGCAGCGTCGCGCTTGCCGCCGAGCAGACCGGCGGGGCCGCCCGATGCCTCGACATGGCGGTGGGCTACGCCCGTACCCGGGAACAGTTCGGCCGACCGATCGGCTCCTTTCAGGCGGTGAAGCACATCTGCGCCGACATCTTCGTCGCCGTGGAGGCCGCCCGCAGCGCGCTGTTCGAGGCCACCCGGCAGGCGAACCGGCACGTGGCCGGGGCGGCGGCGGAACTGTCCGCCGCCGCCCACCTCGCGCAGGCCATCTGCTCGGAGTCGTTCGTCCACGCGGCGACCGCGAACATCCAGGTCCACGGCGGCATCGGCTTCACCTGGGAGCACCCGGCGCACCTGTACTTCCGCCGGGCCCGCAGCAGCGAGATCCTCCTGGGTACCCCCGCCCATCACCGCCGTGAATACGCGCGCCTGCTTGGGCTCGCCGCCTGAGCACCCGCCTCAGGCACCGCGGAAGTGGGGCGCGCGACCTTCGCTGAAGGCGAGGAAACCCTCGTGGGCGTCGGCGGTCTCCAACAGGTGATGGTGCCGGTCCATCTCGATCTCGATGAAGGTCCCGAAGTCGGTCTTCTGGGCGGCCAGGTAGTGGCGCTTGAGGGAACGGGCGGCGAGCGGGGGCAGCGCGGCCAGCCTCGCCGTCAGGGCCCCCACGGCGGTGGGAAAGTCGTCGTCGTCATGCACGCTGTGGACCAGACCGTAGCGGAGGGCCTGCTCCGCGTCGATCTTCTCGTCCAGCAGCGATATCCGCTTGGCGGTGGCCTCGCCGACCAGCCGCGGCAGCAGCCACGGTATTCCCATGTCCCCCGCTACGCCCACCGACATAAACGCGGATCGGAACACCGCGCGCCGGGCGGAAATCCGGAGGTCGCAGGCAAGCGCAAAGCCCAGCCCGGCACCCGCGCAGGCGCCGTTGATGGCGGCGACCGTCGGCATGGGGTATTCGTACAGCCGTTTGGGCAGGGAGTTGTCCGCGGTGACCGGCGAGATGCCGGGGCCAGGGCCGCCAGCCGCGCTGAAGCCTCTCACGTCGGCTCCGGGGCAGAAAGACCGTCCCGCGCCGGTGAGCACCAGAACGCGCACATCGTCGCGGCTGGCTGCCTCCGTCAGCGCCCGATCCAGCTCGCCGGCCATGATCAGGTTGAGGCCGTTGAAGTTGTCGGGACGATTGAAGGTGATGGTGCCGACACCGTTGGGGTCGACGGAGAAGAGAATCGACGAGTATCCTGACATTGCGTTCCTCACAACAGCCGCGCGGAATGGGGGCCGGGAAAATATCCCGTCGCCGTGCGATGTACCGTAAACGTATACAGGGATGGTTCGATAACGTCGACAGGGCAGGGATCGTGAGAGCCGACGACCACGGGGCAGCCACGCCGGGCACGGACGCGGCCGGGCCCCCGAACCGCACGCGCGCGGCGTGGGTGGCGCGGCAGATCGAGGCGGACATCATCGCCCGCGGCTGGCCGGTGGGGGAGGCGCTCGGTTCCGAGGCCCAGCTCATCGAGCGGTTCGGGGTGGGGCGGCCGGTGCTGCGGGAGGCGTTCCGCATCCTGGAGAGCCGGTGGGTCGCCAAGCCCCGCCCCGGTCCGGGCGGGGGGCTCGTGGTCACCGCGCCGCGACGCAGCAGCGTGCGCGAT
This sequence comes from Frankia sp. RB5, assembly GCF_059816245.1. NCBI lineage: Bacteria > Bacillati > Actinomycetota > Actinomycetes > Frankiales > Frankiaceae > Frankia > Frankia sp. RB5. The sequence continues at coordinate 104,168 of NZ_JCBATA010000019.1, read as the reverse complement.
GTGGCCCGGCTGTTCCTCGACTATGTCGGATTCGCCGATGACGACCTGTACAGCGTGTGGGAGATCCTCGAGGTCGCCGCCGTCGCCCAGCTCGCGATGCGGATCGACGACGAGGGCATCGCCGCGCTGCGGGCGGCGGTGCGCGTCGAGGAGGACGTCACCGACCTGCGCGAGCAGATCGTCACCGTGCATACCGAGATCGGGCGACTGGTCGGCAACCCGTTCATCGAGCTGTTCCTCTACATCGTCAGCGACCTCAGCCGGGTGCACGGCGTCGACCCGACCGACGAGCAGCGCCGCTGGCTGCACACCCGGCATGTCGAGCTGGTGGAGGCGATCGTGGCCGGTGACGTCCTCGGTGCCCAGCGCCTGACCCGGCGGCTGCTGAGCGCGCTGGCCAGAAGCCGGTCGCTGAACGTCGTCCGCCCGCCCGACCCTGGACGCCGTCAGCAGGACTGACGGCGTGCCGGCCGCCGCCCGCGCGCCTGGGTGATCCGCGAGCACGCTGATCATCAGTCCTGGTCCGCCGCCTTCGTGCGGGCCTCGTGGACCACGCCCTCGGCGATCAGGCCGTCGATCTCGTCCTTCGCGAAGCCCCAGCGCGCGAGTTCCGTGCGGCTGTCCGCCCCGGGTGCCGTCGGCGCCGGCCCGATCCGGCCGGGGGTCCGGGACAGCCGGGGCGCCGGCTGCGGCTGCATGACGCCGAACGCCTCGGTGAAGGTGCCGCGCGCGGCGAGATGGTCACCCGCCGGCGCCTCCGACATGCTCATCACGGGTGAGACGCACGCGTCGACGTCCGTGAAGACCTCGGCCCACTCGTCGCGGGTGCGGGCGGCGAACGCCTCGGTGAACATCGCGCGCATCCGCGGCCAGCCGGCCTGGTCGTGCTGCGCCGGCACGTCGGCCAGCTCCAGCGTCCGGACCAGCGCGGCGAAGAACTGTGGCTCCATGGCACCCACCGCCACGTACCGCCCGTCCGCGCAGCGGTAGGTGTCGTAGAAGGGAGCGGCGCCGTCGAGCAGGTTCGCGCCGCGCTCGTCGGCCCACATCCCGTTCGCGAGCGCGCCGTAGGCCATCGCCATCAGGTAGGAGGCGCCGTCCACCATCGCCGCGTCGACGACCTGGCCGCGGCCGCTGCGCTCCCGCTCGAGCAGGGCGCCGAGGACGCCGACGACGAGGAACATCGCGCCGCCACCGAAGTCGGCGACGAGGTTCAGCGGCGGCACCGGCGCCTCGCCGCGGCGGCCGATGGCGTGCAGCGCCCCGGTGACGGCGAGATAGTTGATGTCGTGCCCGGCCCGCGGGGCCAGCGGACCCTCCTGCCCCCAGCCGGTCATCCGCGAGTAGACCAGCCGGGGATTGCGGGCGACGCACACGTCGGGCCCGACGCCCAGGCGCTCGGCGACACCCGGCCGGAACGCCTCGACGAGGACGTCGGCCCGCTCGACCAGCCGCAGCACGACCTCGGCGCCGCCCGGTTGGCCGAGATTGACCGCGACGGACGGCCGGGAGCGGTGCATGACCTCCCGCTCGGGCGGCGCCCACACCTGGCCGCCGGGACGTTCCACCCGCACGACCTCGGCGCCGAGGTCCGCCATCAGGGTGCAGGCGAGCTGGATCGGGCCGATGCCGGCGAGCTCGACCACCCGGACGCCGGCCAGCGGACCGGGCGGGGTCGGGTCCGTCGCTGCGTTCGTCACGTCGGTCTCCCTGCATTCCAGTAGCTGGATTTCTCGCAGCGGACTGCTGCGTATCGGCTGTCCTGCGGTGGCTGCCCGTCGGAGGCTCGACAGTCGAAGCCTATTCCGACACCATGTTTGCCGTCGAGAGATCCACAGCCGGCCGGGTCGCGGGCCGGGTTCGGAGGTCGTCCGTGAGCCCTCGTTCCAGCCTGACGGATCGTGAGTCGTGTGTGCTCGGCGCGGTGCTGGAGCGCCAGGCACGCACGCGCCCGGACGCGGACTTCGTCCTCTTCGAGGAGGCCGGCGACGCCGGGGGCGCCATGGGCGCCGTGCGGTGGAGTTACGCGGACACGTGGCGGCTGGCCCGGCGCAGTGCCGCCGGGCTGCAGGCGCTGGGCGTCGGGTTCGGTGAGCCCGTGCTGTCCTGGTTACCCAACGGTCCGTGGGCGCTGCGGACCTGGTTCGGGGCCAACCTGCTCGGCTCCGTGTACACGCCGGTGAACACGGCCTACCGCGGCGCCCTGCTCGAACGCGTCCTGCGCAACTCCGAGGCCCGGGTGCTGGTCGCCCACCCGTCCCTGCTCGAACGGTTGCGCCAGGTGGACACGGCCGAGTTGCGCACCGTCGTGGTCGTGGGCGGGCCGGCGGGCGAGGCACGGACGGCGGCCGGGCTGCCGGCGGGCATCGAGGTGCTCGACGTGGACGTCCTCGACCGGGACGACGACGACTGGCCCGGCCCGGCCCGCTCGCCCGAGCCATGGGACACCCAGTCGATCATGTACACGTCCGGGACGACCGGGCCGTCCAAGGGAGTGCTGATCTCCTACCGGCAGCACCACGCGGCCGCCCGGGCCGTCGACGGGATGGACGAGACCGACCGCTACCTGGTCAACACGCCGCTGTTTCACTCCGCCGCCACGCTGCCCATCGCCAACATGCTCGCGGTCGGCGGTTCGGTCGCGGTGGTGCCCGGGTTCCGCACCCAGGACTTCTGGTCGACCGTCGAGCGGACCGGCGTCACCCAGTGCAACCTGCTCGGCGCCATGACGTCGTTCCTGGTCGCGGATGAGGGGGCCGACTTCCGGCCGGAGCGCCACCGGCTGCGCGGCGTCTGCGTCAACCCGTTCACCGCCGACGCCGTCGCCTTCGGCCGTCGGTTCGGGGTCCGGGTGTGGACCGCCTACAACAGCACCGAGCTGTCGACCCCGATCCTGACCGGCGCCGACCGGCCGAGCACACCGGGGACGTGCGGACGGGCCCGCGCCGGCTTCGACCTGCGCCTCGTCGACGACGTCGACCAGGAGGTCGCGGACGGCGAGCCCGGCGAGTTGATCATCCGCGCGGACGAGCCGTGGACGATCAGTACCGGCTACCACCGGATGCCGGCGGCGACCACCGCGGCGTGGCGCAACGGCTGGTTCCACACCGGCGACGCGTTCCGGCGCACCCCGGACGGGGAGTACGTGTTCGTCGACCGGCTCAAGGACGTCATCCGGCGGCGTGGGGAGAACGTCTCGTCGATGGAGGTGGAGGCCGAGGCGGTGACCCATCCTGCGGTCGCCGGCGCGGCGGCGGTCGGCGTGGCCGGCGAGCACGCCGAGCAGGAGATCCTGCTGGTCGTGCAGGCGGCGCCCGGGCGGGAGGTCGATCACCGGGCGCTGGTCGAGCACCTGGCCGGCAGGCTGCCCTACTTCATGGTCCCGCGGTACCTGCGGACGGTCGACGAGCTGCCGCTGACGCCGACCGGCAAAGTGCGCAAGGACGTGCTGCGGGCCGAGGCGGTGACGGCCGACACCTGGGACCGGGAGTCGGCCGGTCTGGTGTTCCGCCGCGAGCGGCTCACCTGAGGCGTTCGCGCGCGCAAACGGGGGCGAAGCGGGTGGTCGACTGACAGAGGTGGGTGCTGAGTCGCTGATGGCATTGACAACGGTTTTCATTTTTTGGAAGCTGTCGGTGATCGATGACTGACTCATCCCCAGCTGGAGGTACCGCATGTCGCTGACCGTCTCTCCCGACCTGCTCGCCGCCGCCGAGGCCGGCGACGTCGACGACGACGCGTTCGTCGCCTGCGTGCGCGACTCGCTGCCGTACGCCTACGGCCTCGTGGCGGACCTGGCCGGGCGGCTGTCCGCGCCGGTCGACCTCGCCGACAACCTCGTCGCCCCGCCGGACGAGCGGGCGCAGGGCGAGCTGCTGCGCGCGATGGCGAGCACGGCCATCCGCGGGGCGCTGGAGCGGCACTTCGGCGTGGCGCTGGCGTTCCAGAACTGCCACCGCGTCGCGGCCTTCCGGCCGCAGGCGGTGGGAGGCGAGGCGTACCGCCGGTTCGTGTCCGTCGAGGGCCAGGTCCTCAACCAGCAGCCGGAGTTCGTCAACTGCTGACGAGGCCGGTGCCCCGGCGGCGTCCGGCTATCGTGGCGGGACCGTCATGGGCGTCCGCCTCGGCCGAACCCCTGCGCCTCGGCACGCGCGCCGTTCACATCGTCCTCTCACGGCTGATGTCCTCGCATGGCGGACGGCCGGGCATCGGCATCGGGGCGTAGCGAGGGGCAGGTGGGGGCGGCGGCGTTCGGGATGGGCCCGGGTGGCCGGCGGCGGCTGGTCAGCGGCGTCGCGGTCGTCGCCGCCGGCGCGCTCGTGGCGCTGCTCGTCCTCGCCGCCGGGCACGACGGCGGGTTCCGGTGGGAACTCGCCGTGCACCGGTGGGCGTTGCGGCACCGCGCGCGCGGGCTGACAGACGCCGCCATCGCCGTGACCACCACGGGCAGCGGTGTCCCGGCCTACGCACTCGCCGCGCTCGCCGGGGTGCTGGCGGCGGGCCGGGGGTCGGCGCGGGCCCGGGTGGCCGCCGTCGGCGCCATGTTCGTCCTCGTCGCGGGGCAGCTGGTGCGGTTCGGGCTGTCCAGGCTCATCGATCGGGCCCGCCCGCCCGCGGCGGACTGGGCGTGGCAGGCCACCGGCGCCGCCCTGCCCTCCGGGCACACCACCACGTCGGCGCTGGTCGCCGCGGGACTGGCCGCGGCGCTGCTGCGGCACGCCCATCGGCGCGGCACCCGGATCGCGGCGGTGGCGCTGCCGCTGGCCTGGGCGTGCGCCGTCGGGCTGAGCCGGATCTACCTCGGCATGCACTGGCCGCTTGACGTGGCCGCCGGCTGGCTGCTGGCCACCGTGCTCGTCAGCGTCACCTTCCCGCTGCTCGCCCGAGCCGGCCGGCGGATCGCGCCCCCGAACCCACCGCCCTCGACGCCGCGCTGACCGGACTCGCCGGCGCCATCGCCGGGCAGGTGCTGCGGCCCGGCATCGACGCCTACGCGGCCGCCGATCCCCGCGTTGAGCGGTGGCGGCGGTCAGCGGGCGCCGACGGCCTGGGCCTTGTGGCGGGGGTGGGCGTGGACCTGGCGGTGCAGGTGGTAGATCCACGGCGGGATCGTCGCCCAGTAGACGAGGATGTTGCCGATCACCACCCCCTTGGCGCCGCCGATCAGCAGGCCGGCGACCGGGCAGGCCAGCAGGAACGGCACGAAGAACAGGTTGATCCAGAAGGTGAGCCTGGTCCGCCCGAAGGCGTAGAGCACGGCCGCCGGGCCGACCGCGAGGCACGGGCCGGCCTGCGCGATCACTCCGAGCAGCAGCAGGTCGTGGGTCTGCCGCCAGGTGTCGCCGAGCAGCGCGGAGCCGAAGTTGCTCGGCAGCACCATGAACGCGAGGCCCCACAGCGTGCTGGAGACGAGCACGAGCCCGCTGACCAGGTGGGCGCCGCGGATGACGGTCCTGGCCGGGAGGTGCTTGCGCCGGGAGAACTCGGGGATGGCGAAGCTCATCAGCGCCACGGCGAGGTTCGTGGTGGGGGCGAGCAGGGTCTGCAGCCCGCGCAGGGCTCCGACGAGGGAAGTGGAGCCGACCGCCCCGATCACGAGGGTGGACGTCTGCTGGGCTCCCTGCAGCGAGAGGAACTCGGCGGTCATGAAACCGGTGGTCTCCCGGTGGCCGGTGAACCAGGCTCGCGCCTGCTTCGGGTCGGGCCACGCGTGGTGCTGCGCGACGCCGACCAGCGCGGCGGCCGCCGCCGCCACGCCCCAGATCAGCACCAGCGCCGCCGCGCCCTCGTCCCCGGGGGCGAGCCTGGTGAGCGAGACGATGCCAACTCCCAGCGCCACCGCCCAGACCAGGTCGTTCGCCACGGCGAGCAGCGGACGGCCGAGGGCGAACGACGCGTAGCGCCAGGCATCCTGCACCAGCAGCGCCGGCATGATCAGGCCCATCGCGACCAGGTTCAGGCCCACCGTGCCGCGCAGGGCGGCGCCGACGAGCAACAGCACCAGCCCCACGGCGGCGCCGAGGGCCAGCGCCGTGCCGGCCGCGCCGCGCACGGCCCGGCGGAACGCCGAGGTCGAGACATCCGCGTAGCTGATGCCCAGCGGCGCGGTCGCCGCGGCCCGGGACAGCCCGACGACCATCGCGAAGATCGTGTAGGCGATGGCGAACGCGCCGAACTCGCCGGAGCCGACCCGCCGCGCGATGACGAAGTTGATCGACGCGTTCGTGCCGCTGGACACGACCTGGTCGAAGACCGTCCACAGGGCGTTGGCCCGGCTGCCCGAACGAGCCGGCGCGGCCTCCTCCTCGGTCGCGGCCTCGCCGGCCGTCGCTACCCGGGCCGTCGCCAGCGGCTCGGTCGGCGGCTCCGGAAACGCCGGCGGCTCGGGCCGAGCCGCCGGCTGCGGGTGAGGTGGGCCCAGGCCGGGAGCGCTCGCGCGCCTGGGCTGCGGCACCGCGCCGTCCACGCCGGTGGGGCGCTGTGCGCCGAACCTCACGTCGTCGTCCACGCCTGCCGACCCCCGTCCGGACTCCAGTCACGTCATCGCGGCTCCGCCGATGCCGGGCTCAACTCTACTGTCACGTAAGGGTCGTCCTGGGTGAGCTTGGTGGCGAAGGTGGATGGTGGCGGTCAGCGCAGCGCAGCGACGATCGTGCGAGTGTTGTGCTCTTCCATGTGGATATAGGTGTCTCCGTCGGACCCCGGAGGTCCGAGTGCGTCTCCGTAGAGAGAGTCCTCGCCCGCCTCGACGCGGACTCCGGCCTCCGCCGCGATCGTGCGCGCGGTCCGCGGTGGCAGGGACGACTCGGAGAACACGGCCTTGGCGCCCGTCTCCCGAATCCGGGCGACCAGCTGTTTGATGCTGCTCCCCGACAGCTCGGCGGCCGTGTCGAAGCTCGGGATGATCGAACCGACGAAGGTCAGGCCGTACCGGGCGATGTAGTACCCGAACGCGTCGTGGTTGGTGACCAGCTTGCGGTCGGCCGGGGGGATGGTCGCGATCTGGCGACGGATGTCGGCGTCGAGGGCGTCGAGCCGGACGTCGTAGGCGGCGAGGTTCGCCTGGTAGGCATGAGCGTTCGCGGGATCCGCCCGGGAGAGACCCCGCTCGATGTTCGCAGCCATGATCTTGACGTTGAGCGGGTCGTGCCAGATGTGCGGATCACCGCCCTTCTCCTCGCTGCCGCCGTCACCGTTGCGGATGCGCACACCCTGGCTGGAGTCGACGCGCACGCCGTGGAAGCCGCCCGCGTCGATCGCGTCGTCGAGCCAGCTCTCGAGGCCGACGCCGTTCTCCACGAGCACGCCGGCGTCGCCGATGGCGCCAAGGTCACGCGGGGTGGGCTCGTAGTCGTGCGGGTCGACGCCGGGACGCAGGATCTGGGTGACGCTGACCCGGTCGCCCCCGACGGTGCGGGCGAAGTCGGCGACCTGGCTCGTCGTCGCCACCACACCGAGGCGCCCATCGGCGCCTGAACCGCCGCTACCCGATCCGCACCCTGCCAGCGACGCGGCCAGGGCGGTGACCAGTAGCCCGAGAGCGGCGAGCCACGCCGCCGGTCGTCGCGAGAGGAGGGAGCGGGCGGACCGGGGGCACGGGGGGCGGTGTGGCGGGGCAGGCACGGACTCGTCTCCTCGTCGGCGGCGGGCTACGCCTCTGATGAAAACGATTTCCGATACGTCTGTCAATAAGTGACATCGCTACGGCGTGATCGCCGGCTGCTGCTGGGTGACGCAGTGCACCCCGCCGCCGTTCGCGAAGAGCACCCGGGCGTCCACCGGCTCGATCCGCCGTCCCGGATACAGCCTGGCAAGCAGGCCGAGGGCCTCGACGTCCCGCGGGTCGTCGAAGACGCCGGCGACGACGAACCCGTTGCCGACGTAGTGGTTCAGGTACGAGTAGCCGGCCGCCCCCCCGTCGACCTCCAGCACCGTGGGCGCGGCGATCTCCACGACCTCCAGCGGCCGCCCGGTGGCGTCCCGGCCAGCCCGCAGCACCGCGGCGAGCTCCTTCATGGGCACATGATCAGGATGATCCGGGTCGGGCTGGGCGTGCGCCGCGACGAGGCCGGGCCGGACGAACGCCGCGACCATGTCGACGTGGCCGCGGGTGCCGTACCGGTCGTAGTCGCGGGTGAGGCCCCGCGGCAGCCACACGGCCCGGGTCGTGCCGAGCTGGGCGTGCAGTTCGGCCTCCACCCGGGCCCGGTCCCAGCCCGGGTTGCGGTGCGGGTCGAGCTGCACGGTCTCGGTGAGCAGCACCGTTCCGGCACCGTCCACGGCGAGGCCGCCGCCCTCGTTGGTCAGCGTCGAGGAGCGCACCCGTGCGCCCGCCCGTGCCGCGACGGCGCCCGCGAGCGCGCGGTCGGCGTCCCAGCACGCCCAGTCCTGGGCGCCCCAGCCGTTGAACACCCAGTCGACCGCGCCCAGCCGGTCGCCGCCGTCGACGGTGAACGTCGGGCCGGTGTCGCGGGCCCACGCGTCGTCGAGGGGCTGCTCGACGACGGTCACCGCGGGTGGCACCAGCCGGCGCGCGGCCGCGGCGGCCCGGCCCGGGCCGGCGAGCAGGATGACCGGCTCGTAACGGCTGATCGTGGTGGCCACCTCGGCCCAGGCGGCGCGCGCGGCCTCGAGACCGGGCGAGCCCTCGGCGCCGAAGGTGGCGTTCGGCGGCGGGAAGGCCATCCAGGTCCGGCGGTGCGGCTCCCACTCCGCCGGCATCCGGCGGCCGGCGGGCAGGGCGCTCATCCCGCCATCATCGCAGGCCCGGCGCACACGACCGGTCACGTACGGCTCCGACGCCGCCGCCGCGGGCGTGAGACCATCGGAGCATGCTGACGATCACCAGCGTCGGCGCCCCGGGATCGCCCGCTCGGGTCTCGCCGCCGACACGTGCGCCACTGCGCATCGCCGCCGTGCAGCACCGCTGGCATCCGGATCCGGCCGAGCACGTCGCCGCGCTGCGCGATGGTGCCGTCGAAGCGGCGCGGCTCGGCGCCCGGCTGGTCTGCTTCCAGGAGCTGACGCTGTCGCGGTACTTCGCGGACACGCCGCCACCCGCCGGCGCCGGGGTGCCCGCCGCGCTCGCCGAGAGCGTCGACGACGGCCCCACCCGCCGGCTCGCCGCCAGTCTCGCCGGCGAACTCGGCATCGCCGTGCACATGTCGCTCTACGAACGGCCCGAGGGCGGGCGGGCCGACGGTGAGGGGCCGCACGGTGAGGCGCGGGACGGTGAGGGGCCCGATGGCCTCGGGTTCAACACCGCGATCGTCGTCGGACCGGACGGCACGCTGCTCGCCCGGACCCGCAAGCTACACATTCCGGTCACCGCGGGCTACCACGAGGACCGCTACTTCCGCCCCGGGCCGGCGGGGCCGGGCAGTTTCCCGGTCGTCGCGCTGGAGCAGGGGCGGCTCGGCTTCCCCACCTGCTGGGACCAGTGGTTCCCGGAGCTCGCCCGGGCCTACTCGCTGGCCGGCGCCGACGTGCTCGTCTACCCGACCGCGATCGGTTCGGAACCGGACCATCCCGGTTTCGACACCGAGCCGCTGTGGCACCGTGTGATCGTCGCCAACGGGATCGCGAACGGCCTGTTCATGGTCGCCGTGAACCGCATCGGCACCGAGGGGGCGCTCACGTTCTATGGCAGCTCGTTCATCAGCGACCCGTACGGGCGCGTGCTGGTCCGGGCGCCGCGCGACCGCCCGGCCGTGCTGGTCGCCGATCTCGATCTCGACCAGCGGCGGGACTGGCTCACGCTGTTCCCGTTCCTGACGACCCGTCGCCCTGACGCGTATGGCCCGCTGGTCGGCGGTGAGGCCGCCGTCGCCGGTCAGCCGCCGCCGGCCAGGGCGGCCAGCGCGCGGGCGTAGCGGGCCGCGCAGTACGGCGTGGGGTGGACGAAGTCCGCGATGCAGCGGTGGCCGTCCAGTGTGGTGGTGAACGTCATCGCCGGGTGGATCGACCGCGCGGCGCGGTCCGAGTAGCGCACCTCGTCCGGGAACGAGGCGGCGAGCTGGCGGTAGAGGTCGTTGAGCCGCGCGCTGCCGAGCATCCAGCCGCCGCGCGCGGAGTCCGGCGAGGTCCAGTCGACCTGCCGGCCGTCGCTGTTGAACGACGACGGCAGCGCCGCCGCCAGCACGATCCGCCGCACCCCGTGCGCCAGGTACCAGCGGATCTGCGCGGTGAGTTCGGCCCGGTAGTCGGCGACGAGCGCGGTGCCGATCAGCAGGCGCGGATTGTTGCCGTTCCAGTTCATGATCACGGTGCGTGGCCGGCCGGCGGCCGCGAAGTCGTCCGGGAGTAACGGCGAGGTGGTGCCGGCGTACACGTCGGGGGCCAGGCCGGGATAACCGACGAGACGCACCGGCGCCGTGTCCGCCGCCCGCGACGCGACCGCCACCACCGAGTCGCCGACGACCAGGGCCGGCCCCGGGCCGCCGCCGGGACGCGGGCCACGGACGGCGAGGATCGCCGCGACCAGCAGCGCCGCCACCACCGCGACCGTCAGCCATGAGCGGGCGCCGGTCGTGGGCCCGTCGGGGCCGCCCCGGCCCGGTGCCCGGCCCCTGTGTCGCAGCGCCCCAGCCATCGGATCGCGCCGCGCGGGGTGGCCGGAAGACACGCCGTCTGGATACCCGGAGCCGTCCCGACAAACCGGCACAGCGTCCGGACCGGCACAGAGCGTCCACACCAGCACGGCGTCCGAACCAGCACGGCCCGTTCGGAGTCGGCGCGGCGCGTTCGGAGTCGGCGCGGCCCGTTCGGAGTCGGCGCGGCCCGTTCGGAGTCGGCGCGCCTCAGTGTCCCTGGTGGGTGCGCCGCGCGTTCAGGGCGGCGACGGTCGGGACGAGATCGCCGATGGTGGTGAAGTCGGTCGCGAGGAAGGTCGGGGCGGCCCGCGTCCTGGGGCACTGGCGTAGGTGGGCCAGCAGGGACGGCGCCCGGTTCACGGCGTCGGCGTAGGTCCGTCCGGGGCCGTCGCCCTCGATCCAGTGGTTGACGAGCAGCATCGGGGCGTGCGGTGAGCCGCGGCCGACGCGGCAGGTGAACGCGGATGCGGTCGGCACGTCTAAGGGCGTGTCCGCGCCATACCGGAAGAACCGGCGATACCAGGTGCCGGGCACGTCGGCGTTCTCGGCGAAGACCACGAGCCGCCGGTCCGTGGCGACGAGGTGCCCCAGCGTCGGCCACCGGCCGTGCGGGTTCGTCGGTGGCGTGAGGAGATGCCGGGTCAGCCCCACCCGGCGGAACGCCGCGATCACCTCGCCGGGAGGCACGGAGTCCTGCAGCATCAGCGTCACGACCTCGGACGGGTTGCGTTCCAGCCAGTCGCCGACGGACCGCAGCGCCACGTCCAGGTTCAGCGAGCCGAACTGGCAGACGCTGTGGCACAGCCAGAGCCCGGGCCGCGCGGAGCGGGCGCCGCGGGCCAGCGGCGCGAGCGCCTCGCGTTCCCGCGGGCTCAGACCCGCCAGGAACGTCCGCACCTGCGTCGGTGTCGTCCAGTGCTGCACGTCGAGCAGCAGGGCCCGCACGCCGGTGTCGAGCTGGCCGACGAGATCGGGGTCCTGGGTGGCGCCGACGAAGTCGGCCGCGCTCGACGCCATGGCGTTGTGGCTGGCCGCGTACACCGCCTGGTCGTAGCGCAGCGTGCACAGCGCACGGCTGCCGTTGCAGCTCGCGGCCTCGGCGCCGCGCAGCCGGGCGGGCGTCGCCAGCCACCCGCAGCTGAACAGCACGGCGGCGGCCATGGTGAAGCCGAGCACGCGCCGCCGGGCGATCGGCCGCGGCACCCCCCGGACGAGCAGCGCGCCGAGGCCGGCGACGCCGCCCACGATCATCACCGCGGCGGCCAGTTCCGTCCAGACGACGCGAATGCCGCCGACGAGACTGCCCTGCAGGTCGCCGACCAGCTCGCGCAACCGCGGCGGCACCGTTGGATAGGCGTCGAGGACACCCGCCGCCGGATCGCCGACCACCCGCGGCAGCGCCAGCCCGGCAAGCAGCGCCAGCAGCCCCCCGGCCAGCATCGTGGCGGCGACCAGCAGCAGGGCGTCCGCGCGCCCGCGCCGAGCGGCCCTGGTGGCGAGCAGCACGACCACGACCGCGAGCGTCGCCAGCAGCACGCTCACCGTCAGGGAACCGGCGCGGCCCAGGCCGTGCAGCGCACGCAGCAGGCCGGTGCCGGCCGACTCGTGCGCGCGGGCCAGCGGCGCGCCGAGGTCGAGCTGATCGCCGGCCACCCGTCGGCGCAGGTCGGCGAGGGCCGCCTCGTCACCGGAGAACAGCAACGGCCCCACCACGGCCAGCGCGGCCGCGAGTTTTCCCTGTCGCAGCAGCCCGAGAACCTGGTCGTGGACACGGCCACGGTCCGCGGGGGGCAGGCGGGCGAGCAGGACCGCGCCGACCCGGGCCGCCTGCCGGTCGGTGAGATCGGTGGCGGGGATGCCTGCCGGCCGGCGCCCCTGGGCCATCTGGTCGAGGCCGGCGATCAGGACCTGGGTGACGGACGCGACGTCGTGGACCTGGAAGGTCGGCGTTCCGGACAGTTCGCCCGCCAGGTAGATGGTCGCCAGTTTCGCGATGGCGACGAACAGCGGGCGCAGGTCGACGCTGAGCGTGAGCTCGGGGCGCGTTCCACCGAGGTAGCCGGCGATCTGGCCGCTCAGGGTGTCCACCGCGCCGCGTACCGCCGGCTCGGGGGCGACGATCCGCAGGTTGTCGACGACGAACGCGGGCGGAACGGGCAGCCCGGCGAGCAGGTCGCGGGTCACGCCCGCGACCGCCGGATCGGCGAGGACCTGGTCGTAGAGCCGGCGGTAGAGATCCGTTTCGTCGACGGCCTGCCGGTAGTAGGCGGCCCGCTGCACCGTGAGGTTCGTCGTCAGGACGGCGATCGCACCCGGCCAGCACAGCATCGCGGTGACCAGCGCGAGGGCGATCCCGATCCGCGCCCGGCGCCCGAGGGCTCCACCGGGCCCACCGCCGGCCGCCCTGCCTGAGCCCTCGCTCACCCTGCTCGGGCCGCCAGGCGTCCTGCCCGGACCGCCGCCAGCCCCGGCCGTGTCCACGTTGAGGTTGTCGCCCGCGGGCCGCGGCGCGGACGCGGCCGATCCCGGGCGCACGGCAGGGTCGACGGGACGGCGCACCGTTCGGGAATGCCCGCCCGGGATCGTCCCGATGCCCCGATGCCGCGCAGCTCACCTCCGCCGGGCGCGGGAAGGGCCCGTGACCCGCCCGGCGCGCGGCGCCGGGGACGGGTCAGTCCGGGTCGTAGGCGAGGTTCGGGCGTAGCCAGCGCTCGATCTCGGCGACCTCGAGGCCGCGCCGGCGGGCGTAGTCCTCGACCTGGTCCCGGCCGATCCGGCCGACGGTGAAGTACGTCGAGTCCGGGTGGCCGAAGATCAGCCCGCTGACCGCGGAGGCCGGGGTCATCGCGAACGACTCGGTCAGCCCGAGGCCGGCCGAACCGGCGTCGAGCAGATCGAACAGGGCCTTCTTCTCGCTGTGGTCGGGGCTCGCGGGATAGCCGAAGGCCGGCCGGATGCCGCGGAAGCGCTCGGCGTGCAGATCCTCGAGGCTCGGTTCGGCGTCCGGCTCGAACCAGTCCCGCCGCGCGGCGAGGTGGACGTACTCGGCGAACGCCTCGGCGAGCCGGTCGGCCAGCGCCTTCACCATGATCGACCGGTAGTCGTCCTGGTTCTCCTCGAAACCGGTGGCCAGTACGTCCGCACCGTGGATGGCCACCGCGAAGGCGCCCAGGTGGTCGCCGGTGGGCGCCACGTAGTCGGCGAGGCCGCGGTTGGGCCGGCCGGTGGGCTTCTGCGTCTGCTGGCGCAGCATCGGCAGCCGCAGCCGGCCACCGACCGTGCCGGGCACCGCGTCCCCGGCCTCGAGCACCAGGTCGTCGCCCTCGGCGGCGGCGGGCCAGAACCCGTATGCGCCCTTCGCCTGCAGGCTGCCGTCCTTGATGATCTGGTCGAGCAGCACGTTCGCCTCGTCGTACAGCTCGCGGGCGACCGGCTGGTCGAGGATCGCCGGGAACTTGCCCTTGAGCTCCCAGGCCAGGAAGAAGAACTGCCAGTCGATCATCTCGCGCAGCGCCGCCAGGTCGGGCGTGACCGCGCGCCGGCCGGTGAACGCGGGCACCGGCAGGTCGCCGAAGTCGACCCGCTCTCGGTTCTCCCGGGCCTGCTCCAGGCTGAGCAGCGGCTGTGACCGCCGGTTCTCGTGCTGCTCGCGCAGCCGCTCCTGCTCCTCGCGGTTGCGCACGTCGAGCTGCTCGGCCCGCACCGGATCGAGCAGGTCCGAGACCACCCCGACCACGCGGGAGGCGTCCAGCACGTGGACGGTGACCGCCTCGTAGGCGGGCGCGATGCGCACGGCGGTGTGCTGGCGTGACGTGGTCGCCCCGCCGATCAGCAGCGGCAGCCGCAGCCCGCGGCGCTGCATCTCGGCGGCGACCGCGACCATCTCATCGAGCGACGGCGTGATCAGGCCGGACAGGCCGATCGCGTCCGCCTTCTCGGCGATCGCGGTGTCCAGGATGACCTTGGCCGGGACCATGACGCCGAGGTCGATGACCTCGTAGTTGTTGCAACCGAGCACGACCCCGACGATGTTCTTGCCGATGTCGTGCACGTCGCCCTTCACGGTGGCGAGCACGATCTTGCCGTTGCCCCGCGGGCCCGACGCCGCCGCGTCCGCCGCCGCGATGTCCGCGTCCGCCTCTGCCTCGGTGGCGTCGGGATCGGCCGCCCGGGCGGCAGCGGCGGCGGCGGCCTGCTCGGCGAGCAGCGCCTTCTCCGCCTCCATGAACGGCTCCAGGTAGGCGACGGAGCGCTTCATCACGCGGGCGCTCTTCACGACCTGCGGCAGGAACATCTTGCCCGAGCCGAACAGATCGCCGACGATCTTCATGCCGTCCATGAGCGGACCCTCGATGACGTCGAGGGGCCGGGCGGCGCTCGCCCGCGCCTCCTCCGTGTCGTCCTCGATGAAGTCGACGATGCCGTGCACCAGCGCGTGCGAGAGCCGCGCCGCGACCGGCGCCTCGCGCCAGGACAGGTCGACGACCCGCTGGGTGCCCGCGCCGCGGACCGTGTCGGCGAAGGCGACGAGCCGGTCGGTGGCGTCCTCACGCCGGTCGAACAGCACGTCCTCGACGAGTTCGAGCAGCTCGGCCGGGATGTCCTCGTAGACGGCGAGCTGCCCGGCGTTGACGATGCCCATGTCGAGGCCGGCGCGCACCGCGTGCAGCAGGAACGCCGAGTGCATCGCCTCGCGGACGACGTCGTTGCCGCGGAAGGAGAACGACAGGTTCGAGATGCCGCCGCTGATCCGCACGCCCGGGCAGCGCTGCTTGATCAGCGGCAGCGCGTCGATGAACGCCTTGGCGTAGCCGTTGTGCTCGGCGATGCCGGTGGCGACCGCCAGCACGTTCGGGTCGAAGATGATGTCCTCGGGCGCGAAGCCGATCCGCTGGGTGAGCAGGTCGTAGGCGCGGCCGCAGATCGCCACCTTGCGCTCGGTGGTGTCGGCCTGGCCCTGCTCGTCGAACGCCATGACGACGACGCCGGCGCCGAACGACTGGATCTGCCGGGCTTGCCCGAGGAAGACCTCCTCGCCCTCCTTGAGGCTGATCGAGTTGACCACGCCCTTGCCCTGCACGCAGCGCAGCCCCGCCTCCAGCACGCTCCACCGCGAGCTGTCGACCATGATCGGGATGCGGGCGACCTCCGGCTCGGTGGCGAGCAGGTTGAGGAAGGTCGTCATCGCCCGCTCGCTGTCGAGCAGGTCGGCGTCCATGTTGACGTCGAGCAGGTTCGCCCCGCCGCGCACCTGCTCGAGGGCGACGTCGATCGCGGCCTGGTAGTTGTCGGCCTCGACGAGCCGGCGGAACCGGGCCGAACCGGTGACGTTCGTCCGCTCGCCGATCATGACGAAGCCGGTGTCCGCGCCGATCTCGAACGTCTCCAGGCCGCTGAACCTGGTCCGCGCCGGCGGCGCCGGGACCTGGCGGGGCGGCAGGCCACCGACGGCGGCGGCGATGCGGGCGATGTGGGCGGGTGTCGTCCCGCAGCAGCCACCGGCGATGTTGACCAGGCCCTCTGCGGCGAACTCGCCGATCAGCCGGCCGGCCTCCTCGGGGGTCTGGTCGTAGCCGCCGAACGCGTTGGGCAGCCCGGCGTTGGGGTGGCAGGCGGTGTGGGTGTCCGCGAGGCGGGCCAGCGCCTCGATGTGCGGGCGCATCTCCTCCGCGCCGAGCGAGCAGTTCACCCCGACGACCAGGGGGTGCGCGTGCGCGATCGACGTCCAGAACGCCTCGACCGTCTGCCCGGACAGCGTCCGCCCGGACAGGTCGACGATCGTCACCGAGATCCACAGCGGCAGGTGGGGGGCGACCTCGCGGGCGGCGGCGATCGCGGCCTTGGCGTTCAGCGTGTCGAAGATCGTCTCGATGAGCAGCAGGTCGACGCCGCCGTCGGCGAGCGCCTGGATCTGCTCGGCGTACGCGGCGCGGACCTGCTCGAAGGTCACCGCCCGGTACGCCGGGTCCTCGACCCGTGGCGACAGCGACAGCGTGACGTTGAGCGGGCCGATGGAGCCCGCGACGAACCGTCCGCCGGCCTCGTCCGCGGCCTGCCGGGCGAGCCGCGCGCCGCGCAGGTTCATCTCCCGGACCAGCGACTCCAGACCGTAGTCGGCCTGGCCGATGCTGGTCGCGGTGAACGTGTTGGTGGTGGTGATGTCGGCGCCGGCGGCAAGATACTGGCGGTGGACGTCGAGGATGACGTCGGGCCGGGTGAGGTTGAGCAGGTCCGGGTCGCCGGTGACGTCCTTCGGGTGATCCCGCAGCGAGTCGAGCTGGTAGTCGGCCGGGGTGAGCCCCGCGTTCTGCAGCATGGTGCCCCAGGCCCCGTCGAGGACGACCACCCGCTGGGACAGCAGCTCCCGCAGCTCCTCGGCGCTGTCCCGCGTACCCGACCGGATCGTCGACCCCTCGCCGACGGACCCTTCCTGGACGGACGTGGCACCGGCCATGCGACACCTCCCTGTCGTGGGAGGCGCCCTTTCGGAGTGGTACGGGCCGAGCGTGGCGGACCTGGGCCCGTTGCAGCGCCTCTCGACCTGAGGGCCACGATACCGTGCTCGAATGATCACTTCGTCCCCGCGCGGCGGTGACGCGGCTCGCGACCGCTTCCCGGCCTCTGGCCGGGAAGCGGCTGCCAGGCTTACGGGTGCTGGCTACTCCCGGACGCCGCTGGCTCGCAAACTCGGCGTGAAGCCGGGCCACCGACTCGTGCTCGCCGCCGCACCCCCCGGTTGGACCGTCCCGGAGCTCCCCGGCGACGTCCGTCCAGTCCTCCTGCCGCTGCCCACGTCCGACGCGCTACCCGCCGACGCGGCCACAGCCGTGGACGTGTGCGTGGCCTTCTGCCGGGAGCCGGTGGACGTGCACGCAGCCGTCGCGGCCTTCGCGGAGCCGATCCGGCCGGCGGGCGCCCTGTGGATCGCCTGGCCGAGGAAGGCGGCCGGGCACCGCAGCGACGTCACCGAGAACCTCGTGCGCGAGGTCGCGCTGCCCCGCGGCCTGGTCGACAACAAGGTCGCCGCGCTCGACGAGAACTGGTCCGGTCTCCGCGTCGTCTGGCGTCGCGAACTGCGCTGACAGTCGGCTCAGCCCGGCGGGTCGGCGCGGACGCCGGCCAGGTGGGACACCGAGTTGAACTCGGCGAGCGCGAGTCGGTCGCCGTCCCGGGCGAAGCGGGTGATGCCGGCGTTGCGCACGCCGCCAGCGGCACTGATTCGGTCCAGATCGGCCCAGGACAGCCCCTCGACGAGCTGGCGCAGCACGACGACGACCGCGTCGTGGGCGACGACGAGCACGCGCCGGCCGGCATGCTCCGCGTGCAGGTCGGCCAGCAGGGAGCCGAGCCGGTCGGCCATGTCGGGGAAGTTCTCGCCACCGGGCGGCCGGTACAGCCACGTCCCCGTGGAGCGCCAGCGCGACAGCTCCGCGGGGAAGAGGGTCTCGATGGCGCGCTGGGTCAGCATCTCCAGCTCGCCCAGCAGCCGGTCGACGAGCCGGTCGTCGAAACGCGGCGCGGGCAGCGTCCGGCCGGCGTTGGCGGCGGCCTCGGCGGCGATCTCATAGGTGTGCCGGGCGCGCAGATAGGGGGAGCAGACGACGACCTCCGGCGGGGCCACGATCGGTGGCTCGGCGGCCAGCGCGCGGCCGAGCGCGGACGCCTGAGCCCGGCCGAGGGCCGTCAGCCTGACGTCCGCGTCCCGGCTGCCGATGCCCGCGTCCAGAAGTCCCGCCGCCCGCGCCGCCGGGAAGGCGACGTTCGACTCGCTCTGCCCGTGTCGCACCGCTGTCAGTTCCGTGATCAGCGCCGCTCACCCCTCGTGGACCGTCCCATGCGCCGTGTGCCGGAACCGACGATGCCACGCCGACCCGGCGGGCCGTGGCCGCGGGCGCGCCCGCGTGACGAGGATCCGATCTGATCGGAATGTCAGTCCCTCGGCCCCGAGCGATGGTCGCCCTGGTCGGCGGGCCGGCGGAAGGCGTCGAGGATGAGCTGAGTGACCGGTGGCGGGATTCGGCGTCGCGCTGGCCCGTCTCGGCCAGCCGCCGGGCGCAGCCGCTGATCATCGTGCGCAGGTCGCCCGGGCGGACGCGACCCGCGCCATTCCCGCCTTCTGCGCCCGCACCACGACCTGATCGACGATCTCCGTCACCTCCGCGCCGCAGTCCCGCATTCCGGGCAGGGCGTCCGGGCGCAGGAAGTCCTGGGCGAGCTGGTTCGACATGATCCGCTCGAACCAGCCGTCGATCAGCCGCTCGAAGCCGCACCTCGGATCGGGATCGGCCAGCGTCGAGGTGGCGAGGTTCCTGAACCAGCGAAGCTGATACGCGACCACCGCGGACAGCAGATCCTCGCGGCTGGGGAAGTTGCGGTAGACCGTCGCCTTGCCGACGCCGGCGCGGGCGGCCACGTCCGGCACTGTCGCCGCCAGCCCGAGCTCGGCGAAGACATCGACCGCGGCCTGGACGACCCGCTCATGGTTGCGCCGCGCATCCGAACGGCGCCTGTCGGCCGCGGCCACCCGCCCATTCCGGCACATCCAGGATGGACATGGGCGGAAGCGGCGGCGCGGGTCACGTGCCCAGAGAAGCGGATCGATCGCCGTGCCGGGCCGGGGCGGCGGGGTCGAGCGGCGCCTCCAGGTGGCGGCGCATCCGGTGCCGGGCAAGCCCCAGATCGCCGTCGATGATGGCCTCGAGGATCCCGCGATGGGCGGCCCGCACGTCATGCACCGCCGCGCCTCGCTGCCCGGTGGAGACGCCCCGGCCAGCCGGGCCGCCCTGCCCGTTGTGCGCGCCTTGCCCGTTGTGCGCGCCCTGCTCGTTGCGCGCGTCGTGCCCGCTCCGCTCGGCCGGGCCGCCCTGGCCGCCCTGGCCGACCGGGCGTCCGCGCACCGCGGAATTCCCGTTCGCGGCCGGACTCCGGAGGGTCACCGAGCCTTCGCCCTGGGCGGCCGAAGCACGGCGGACCGCCCCATGGGGCGACCAGGGGACCGGGGCCGCGGGTGGTTCGAGATGCCGTGGCCAGATCTCCGTGAGTACATGGACGAAGGACAGCAGCGCCTCGTTGCCGGTAAGCCGGGCCAGCTCGAGGTGGCAGTGGTGCCCGTGGCGCGTGCTGATGGCGGCCGCCGACGGGTCGCCGCCGGCGGCGAGCATGATCGAGAGCCGCTCGACCAGCGCCGCGTCCCGGATCTCCACCAGGATGTCGACGCAGCCGATCTCCAGGGCGTCGCGCACGATCCGCAGGTCCTCGGCGCTGGCGCGGCTGTATTCCAGGTAGAGGGCGGTCGCCTCGATCGTCGCGGCCGGGTCCGGCTGGCCAACGACCAGGCCGCCGCCGGGGCCGCGACGCATCCGGGCCACCGAGTGGTATTCGAGCAGGCGGACGGCCTCGCGAAGCACCGACCGGCTCACCCCGTAGCGGACCAGTAGCTCGCTCTCCGAGCCGATGACGGAACCGGCCACGAGACCCGCGCGGCTGACGTCGTCATGGATACGCCCGGCGACCGTCTCGGCGAGCTTGCCGGGCGCCATGTCGCCGGCGCCGGCCCCGACCGAGCGCAGGCCCGGCCCGGAGGAGCGGACCGGCCGGGCGGGACCACCGGCCGACCGCGAGGCCATCCACTGGTGCATGGACCGCAGATGCTCGGTCGCGAGGTGCTCGGAGCGGGCGGCGTCCCCGCCGATCACGGCCTCGGCGATCGCCGCGTGGTCGCGGTTCACCTCGCCGAGGATCTCCGCCCGCCGCTGCGGCGACAGCGCCTGGCGGCTGGCGTCGTAGTCGTTGGCGGCGTAGCGCCGGGTCAGCGAGTCGAGGACGTCGACGAACAGGACGAGCACCGGATTCCCGGTGGCCGCCGCGATGGCGTGGTGCAGGTGATGGTGGGCACCGAGCTCGGTCGGATCCTCGTCTGCCTGGCGGCTGATTATGTCGCGCAGGTCGCGGATGCCGTCCTCGGTGATGCGAGCCGGGGCGAGGGCGGCGGCCAGCGACTCGACGATGTGGCGGGCGCGCAGGATCGACTCGATCGTCACCCCGACCCGCTCCAGGTAGACGCCGAGCGCGGTGGCGACCGCCGCCTCATCCGGGGCGCGCACCACGAGCCCGCCGGCCGGCCCGCGCCGCGTCGTCGCCACCTGGTGGTGCTCGACGATCCGCACCGCCTCGCGGAAGACCGCGCGGCTGACCCCGTACCGCTCGATCAGCGCCTGCTCGGAGCCGAGCACGGCGCCGACCGGCCAGCCCGCGCCGATGATGTCGTCCTCGATCCGCCGGGCCACCTGGGTCGCGAGCTTGTCGCCGAAGCCCGCCAACGGGCCGGAATTTCTGACACTGATTGCCGATGGCGGTCGGGCAGCCCCACTTCGGTCCGCGGAGGGCGTCTGCATCAGTCTCCTCCCCAGGACACGAGCCTGCCTGAGATCACGCGACGCGAGCCCCGTGCACGCGCCCTCTGAGCACCCTGCCCGAACAGATCGGACATATTGCACGGCCGGTCGCCGCGAATGGTCAGCACACCTAGGATATTCGTTGCGGATCGCCCCTGGGTGCTCGTGTCGGGAGGCGCTTCCCGTATTCGGTCGACCTGCCGGCGAGGACGTCAAAGATGCGTCCCTCCGCCCGTCTGGCGCGCCACCCACCCGCCAGCACCCGCCGGCCGCCGCCACCCGGACGGAACCAGATGACACTCTATTGGCGTGCGGCCGGTCTTCCGGCCGCCACCTCGCGGACCTCGCCCAAGGTGGCGGCGTCGCCTTGGACGGAAGGTGACGGCGGCCTGTCGTGTGTGGGTAGTGGGACGCGAGTGTCTGGACACCCTGAGCGTTGGGCAAGAATCCATCTCCACCGCCCGCTCGGCCGGTCCTCCTGTCGTGTAGCATGACCTCCAGATCCTGACGGGCTGCCTCCACGGACCCGGCCGGCATCACAACTGAAGATCGCTGTAGCGCATGGTCCCGTGGTGAAGTCTGGAGTTCACGCCGCCCTGTCAAGGCGGAGGTCGCGGGTTCGAATCCCGTCGGGACCGCGTTCGTATGGCCGGAGAAGCCCTCTGTCCTACGACCCCGCAACACGCTGGGGCAGGTAGCTCAGTCGGTACGAGCGTCCGCCTGAAAAGCGGAAGGTCGGCGGTTCGACCCCGCCCCTGCCCACCATCTCTGGCCAGGTGTTTTGCCCCGCAACAGAGATCGTTTAGCGTCTTTCGTAGATTGTTATGTAGCAACGGGTGTAGCAACGCCGACCGCAAACAGGCGGCGGACGGTCACCCGTACACCCTTGCTGACCTGCACAGACGCTTCAGGCAGACCGTCCGCTTCAGAACAACATCGCGGCTGGTAGAGGGGTTATGGGGCAGCGCCCCGCCGCCGACGGCGGCCAAGACCCTGCAGGGTCACGTATCCAGGCTGCGCCAGGTGCTGGAGCCCGGCCGTCGGTCGAACTGGGAGGTCCTCGTCACCTCCGCGCCGGGATACAGCCTTCGGGTCGATCCGCGGCGCCTCGACGTGACGCTGTTCGAGGAGCTTCTCGAACAGGCCCGACCAGTGCTGGCGGCGGGCGCGCCCGAGCTGGCGCTGACGCGACTGCGACGGGCGTCGCGCCTGTGGCGAGGCGCTGCCTACGAGGACGTGGGCGACGCCGAGTTCGTGCTGGTGGAACGGAACCGACTGGCGGAGCTGCGGCTCGCGGCCACGGCCGACCGACTGGACGCGGAGATCGCGATCGGCCGGGCCGCGGAGCTGGTCGGCGAGCTCCGGCGCCTGGTCGCCGAGTATCCGCTGCGGGAGCGGTTCTGGGCCAGGCTGATGGTCGCCCTGCACGAGTCGGGCCGGCAGGCGGAGGCGCTAGATGTCTATCGCGAGGCCCGCGCCCACCTCGTTCGCGAGGTTGGCGTGGAGCCGGGACCCGAACTGCGCGCGCTAGAGTCCGCGATCCTGGCGGAGCAGCCCTGCCCGCCGCGCTACCCGACGCGGCCGCAGCCGCTTCCGGCCAGCCTGGGCGCTGACCGGAACCCGTTGATCGGCCGGGACGTGGAGATGGGCTGGCTACGCGAGGCCTGGCGGCGGGCGCTCGACGACGACGGCGCGGTGGTGGTCATCGAGAGCGAACCGGCATGGGCGCGAGCCGGCTGGTTGCCGAGTTCGCCCGGGAGGTGGCCGGTCAGGGAGCTGCCGTTCTCCTGGCCGACGCCGTCCTGGGCGAGGCTGCACAGGGCGAGATGGACGCCGAGCGTGTCGCGAGCATCACGAGGGAACGCCCGGTGCTGGTCGTGATCGACCGGCCGCACGATCCGGACCTGCCGGATGGGAATGGGAACGGATCCGCCTCCGGCGACGCCTCATCTCGGGGCCCCCTGGCCTGCCCGCGCGATGCGCGGTGGGAGCAGGCGGTCGAGGGTGTGCCCGCCCTTGTCGTCGTCCTCGCCGGGCCTGGCGACGACGGCACCCGCGGTCTGGAGGGACAAAGGGCGTGCGATCACGGCGTAGCCGCCCGCCCACACAAGGATCTCCGATCACCCCTCCGTAGCCAACCCGCACCCACTGGGGTGTCTCACACGAGTCTGACAGGGAGGGGCTGGCTTGCCACAAGCTGCAGTATTTCGGTAGCAACGGACACTGCGGCTTCGCTTCGCTGGCTCGCCGCGTCGTCAGTGGGCGCTGAGCCGGACACAGGCCTGTGACCAGCTTCAAGTGCTCGCGCCGTCGCCCGGTTTACCCGTCCGCGCTCGCTCGCACGAACCACAGCCATCGAGGCACGCCGCAGCACATCCGTCACCGAGACCGGGCCCCGTGCACCGTCTCCTCCTGAAGACTCCAGGGGGCCTCGAGCGAGAACGGCTCTCCAGCCGCGATTCTACCGACCACAGCTGGAAGTAGCCGGTGTTCCATCTCGAGAACACGCGCGGAGAGACTGTCTACCGTGTCGTCTGCCAGAACTGGAACATCGGCGTGGGCGATGACAGGACCGGCGTCGTATTCGGCATTGACTACGTGAATAGTGGGGCCGCTGACCCGGACTCCAGATGCAAGTATCGCCTCGTGTACCGCCGACCCGAACATCCCCTGCCCGCCGAACTCGGGAAGCGGAGCTGGGTGAACATTAATGATCTTACCATCGAATCGCGCTAGTGTCCGCGCCTCAAGTTTCCTCAGATACCCGGCTGTGACGACCAGTCCGACGTCGGCATCCTCCAAGGCGGAGCACATCGCGGCGTCGAGTGCGCCCGGATTCGGATGGGTCCTCCGAGATAGATGCAGTGCCGGAATTTCTGTGTCCTTAGCGAACGCGAGTGCCGCCGCCCCGGCGTTGTTGCAGATCGCGAGCACTATTTTAAACCCGGAACTCTCCTGGTTGGAAGTCGCGCGTAGCGCGCGAAGGTTCGAGCCCTGGTGCGACGTCAGAACCGCGACGTTCAGGGTCACAAGAGCACCTCTCATAATTCATCGCGAGCGCGGCGGCCAGGCGGCCGGTAGTGTTATTACAGATTTATCCTACCTCAGCGGCCGACTTGCCGTCCGCCAGCGCTTCGACGGCATAGGCCGTGAGACGGGCGCAGTTGCACAGCGATCTGACATCGATATGACGCATCTGCCGGGGGACTCGGCCAGTTCCGCCAAAACTGACGAAGAATGCCTCATGGTTCACCCCGTAGATGGATTCGTCACCATTCCCCAGTCGTCGCCCCGGCTGTGGTAAGCAGCTGACACCAGGACGTCGATACCCTTGGAGCGAGCCCCCGGAATCACGTCATCACGCAGCCGGGCGAACAGTCTCGGGGGCACAGGGTACCCGCGGCCGTCCCCTGAATGTGGTACAACGAGTGCTTCGGAGGGGGAAACGAGAACTCAGACCGATCTGAACGACTACCGAAGATCCCGTCGATGAATATGACCAAGGCGCTGCTGTTCAACTGTCTAAGGATGTGCGGAACAGTCCGACTGAAATAGCCCATCCGGAAGGTTGTGCTCGCCGTCGGACAGCGTGACCGCACACGGCACGCCCAGATCCATGAGAGCTGCCATCGCATGCAGGGCCGTAATAGCGCCGGCTCGATCGTCGATTGCCTTCGCGGATATGATCATGTCATGCTGTGCAGTCAGCTGTCTGTACACCGCCCGGTCACCCAGTCGGACATCGCCTGCAGCGGAACACATAAGACCGTCACCGGCGATCTCGGCGGCGCCATGCGCCACGACCACTGGACAGCCCCCCGCACTCCGACAAACGTAAGTGGCAGTCGCGTGTCGCGGACTCGGTGTTGCCGTGTCGCCCTCGGGTCATGGCGACGTAGGCCGCCGCGGCGCCGGCGGTGTCCCCGATGGCGACGTGCGCTCGGTCGACGGTCTCTCCATGTGCCCCGTGGACGGTGGTGGCGTAGGCGAGCTCGACGAACCTGGTCGCGTACTCCACCGGGAGCATCCAGTCACGGCTCCGACCGCGCAGGGTCAGGCTGCCGTCGTCGTCGATGCCGGTGACAGTCCAGGTCGGCCGCTTCGCGACCCCGAGGTCGGGGTCGTTGCGGCGGGTGGCGACGCGGTCGCCGAGCACGATCCGTTCGCCGCGTGCGGTCACCATCGAATCGGCCGAATCCGCCGGGTCGCCTGTGGCCGGGTCGGCTTGGCGCTGGTCGCGGATCGCGGCGTTGAGGCTGGCCACGTGCTCGCGGGTTCCGGCGACGACGAGGTCGCCGGCCGCTCCCGCCTCGGCGAGGGCGGCGGTGCGCTCAACGTCGCTGGGGTGGACGACGAGCGACCCGCGGCGATGCAACGCGTCGAACACTGCGGCAGGATCCTCGCCGGTGCGCATGCGCAGGGACAGCGCCGCATAGCCGGGGTCGGAGAACCGGTGCACCGTCTCCAGAGTGACGACCGCCGTGGGATGGGCCCACGCGAGGGCGTGGTCAAGGACGCCGCCGCGTCCGACCGCCGGAAGCTGGTGCCGGTCCCCGACCAGCGCGACCCGAGCGCCGGCCTCGTCGGCGATCGTGAGCAAGGCGCGGGTGGTGTCCTGGTCCAGCATTCCCGCCTCGTCGACCAGCAGCAGATCCCCGGGACGCAGGCAGGTGGCCGGTGCGGTGGTGGCGTCAGGTCGTCGTGCCCAGTGCCCGTCGTCGTCCCAGCGCCAGCCGTGCTGGTGGACCATCCAAGCCGCGGAGCGGCCGTCGGCGCCTGTCTCCGCGGCGGCGACCTCGGCCGCCTTCAACGTCGGCGTCACCACCAACAGCCGGTGCCCCTGCCGTGCCAGCAGCTCTTGGGTCGCCCTCAGCGCTGTGGTCTTCCCGGCACCCGCCGCACCCTCCACCACCACCAACGTGCCGTCAACCGCCAACGTGCCCACGACGGCCGCCTGGGTCGGGTCGATCCGCACTAACCCTCGGCCTTGAAGCCGGACACGCCTGGCGGGCGTCTCGGCGCGGCGGGCGAGGCGACGCACGAGGTCGCCCTCGACCGCGAGGACCTGCGGGGAGGTCAGGGCCCGGACATGCTCGGGCACGTCCGGTGAGGCGAGCAGCCGAACACAGCGCGCGGCGGCCCGAGCCGTGATGTCCTCGGCCAGCTCGATCCGCGCCCCTGGCTCGGCAACCAGGTTGGTCTGGGCCAGCAGGACCTCGACCTTGCCCCGGATGGGAGGCGTCGCCGTCCATCGGCCCCGCATGCTCGACACCGTCCGGGGTCGCCGTGAGCCGCTGCGCGACGCCCGTACCCTCACCGAGGTAGTAGTCGTCCGCCCGTGAGCGGTCACGCTCGACATAGGCCCGGGCAGACTTCGCTGCTTCTCGGTAGAACTTCACACCGCCATGCACGCCGACCACCACCTCAACGACGTCCGTCGAGAACCAACGAACCCCTAGAAATGCCGCGTGGGCCACCCGAACGCGGGCGACCCATCTACGTCCTTCGTAGCATGCGTGCCGCTGGAAAGAGAGCGAGGAGTCGGCAGATTGCTGGGGAGATTGGAGAGATTGTGGAGGCCGTGAATAGCCAATGGTTTCCAGTGAAAGGGAGAGTCGTTGGACGCCGTGGCAGCGTTGGAGAACGCCATCTCGGTCAGTGACACGTGGGCGACGACGCGCGCACGCGTGCGTTCCTCGATCCTGTACGACGCCTATCGACTCGTCATCGCGCGCCGAAACGAGCTCGCGGCCTTGATGAGTCTTGAACTTGGGCGCGCATTGCCAGACAGTCATGGCGAACTGACCTGTGGTGCAGTGTTTCTGCGCTGGTTCGCGGAGGAGGCAGTCAGGATCGGTGGCCGCTAAACCGATTCCCAGGGCGGGGCAGGGCGCGTACTCGTGACGAAGGAGCCTGTCGGTCCGTGCCTGGTAATCACGCCGGTATCAGCGCGTCAACCAGCGAGCTCGCCTCGGTAGTCGGAGCTCATGCCTTCGTGTGAGTTGCTGGTAAACCCGGGGACCAGCTCGAGAGCGCGCGTAAGGGGACGATCCACTGCGGATCGCATGACCAGATCAGCATGGGCGACGCTGCTCACGTCAACGTATGGATTTGGAATTGCAATGCAGCGCAGCCCAGCGGCCTGAGCGGATCTCACGCCATGGGGGGTGTCTTCGATCGCTATCGCAGCAGCGGCGGAAATCCCCAGGCGACGGAGGCAGAGCTGATAGATCGTCCGGCTTGGTTTCGGCAGGTCGACCTCGTCGCCGCATGCGAGCACCTCGAATTTGTCCAAGACATCCACTCTGCCGAGATGCTCGACAAGCCACGCCCTGGGTGACGACGAGGCAACGGCGAGCCTGAGGCCCAGGTCCGAAGCTTCGGCCAGCCATTCACGAATGCCAGCGTTCAGTCCCAGATCGGCGTTGAGTGTCTTGCGCAGGGTCAGACGCCGCTTGTTGCTGATTTCCGCGTTGAATCGGGGTCCGACCGCGTTTGCGAGCTTGGTGAAGCGTTCCTCCGTGATGTCGCCGCCGTGGTTCGCGAAGAAGCTGTCCGGGTCTATTTCGAGGCCCCATGCTGCCCACTCGGAGGCCCAGCTCTGAAGCAGAGTCGTCTCGGTGTCCATCAAGACCCCATCAAAGTCAAAGATCACTGCTTGGAGGGGATCGCCATGCATGGTGGGCCTTCTCATTCGTTCACAGGGAGGAGGCAGACTGAGCGTCGGCCATGATCTGGACAGCGACGCCGACGTCGTCGGTCAGGGTCATGAGATTGACGTCGGTAAGGGCGATGTTCCCGTCCGCCGCCACGCGCTCGTGTAGCCAGTCGAACAATCCAGCCCAATAGGCGACACCCATCAGAACGACAGGAGAAGCGGAGACCTTTCCCGTCTGAACCAGCGTGAGGGCCTCAAACAGCTCGTCGAGCGTTCCATACCCGCCGGGCAGAACCACGAAGCCCTGGGAGTACTTCACGAACATCGTCTTTCGGACAAAGAAGTATCGGAAGTTGATGCCTAGATTCACGAAGTCGTTGAGACCTGTCTCCTGCGGCAGCTCGACGTCAAGTCCCACGCTCACGCCGCCGGCTTTGAATGCGCCCTTGTTGGCAGCTTCCATGATGCCGGGACCGCCACCAGTGATGACGGCGAATCCCGCGTTCACCAAACCCGTCGCCACGCTCTGGCCGAGTTGAAAGTACGGGTCGTCTGGATCTGTGCGAGCCGACCCGAAGACCGAGATGGCTGGACCGAGCTCTGCCAAAGCTCCGAACCCGTCGACGAACTCTGCCTGAATACGCAGAACGCGCCAGGGATCGGTGTGGATCCAGGCACCATTGTTGTGGTCGGAGTCGAGAAGCTCCTGATCTTCGGTAACAGCTGGTCGGCGCTTCGACCGTCCGCCTGCCACCGAGCGTCGAGCCCTGGTCATGCGATCCTCCGAATCTTGACTTCCCGCCGCGCTTTCCTCGTGTGGCTGACGGCTAGTCGATACGCGTGCAGGGATCCAGGTCGCTGGCGGCAAAGCCCCTTCTTGTGGGGACTCCAGGGCTGGTTTTGGGCGCAGCTTCGTCCAGCGGGTGCACGCCAGCCACGACGGGATCGTAGGACTCTGTTGACACGCTCAACGTGAAGAGATCGCCTCGCGAGTAGTGGCCGACCACATCGAAGTCGAGCTGGCTACGAGGGATCTCGTCCAGATCCAGCGTTGCGGTGAGCACCGCTTCACCGGAGCGTTCAGGACCGGCAAGAACCTGGCCGAACGGATCCACGATCATGCTGCCCCCGGTGGAGAGGATCTCGCCTGGTGGCACGTCGAGCGGATAGTCCTCCGGATAGTCGCTTCTCCTGCTGAACTGGTTGGAGCTCAAGACGAAGCAGCGCCCTTCCAGCGCGATGTGTCTCATCGTGGCTTCCCAACCGTCTCGGTCGTCTGCCGTTGGGGCGCACCAGATACGCACTCCCTGGCTGTACATGTAAGTGCGCAGCAAGGGCATGTAGTTCTCCCAGCAGATCGCAACTCCGACCTGGCCGTGTCGCGTCGGCACGACTGGGGGACGCGACAGGTCGCCCTGGCCCCACACGACACGCTCGGCCGCCGTGGGAAGTAGCTTCCGTCGCCAGCCGATCAACCCGTCGCCTGGATCGATGACGAGAGCGGTGCAGTAGAGGGTCCCTCCCGAACGTTCAATCACTCCGATGGCCAACGTCATGTCGGTGTCGCGCGAGATGCGTTCCAATTCGGCGACTTGAGGGCCGTCCAGCTCGATGGCTGCCTGGTGGTACCTGCGGTACCACTCGCGACCCTCCGCGCTTCGGCGACCGACTGTGGCACCAAAGGTCATTTCCCGCGGGTATCCGCCCAGGAAGGCCTCAGGGAAGAGTGTGAACCTCGATCCATCGTCGGCTGCCTGGACCGCAAGTCGCCGCGCCCTCTCGAGCGAGGCGTTGGCATCGAAGGGCACTCCGGCAGACTGAACTACGGCGACAGTGAGTGCACTCTTCACGCCGGCACCTCCGCTATCACAGGCGGATGCCGGTCATGACACTGCGCCAGGGTTCGCGCCCGCCATGCATCGTGTCCGGATCGGTGCCACGCTTCCTCGCAAGCTCAGCTGTGAGGCGCTGCAGTGGGAGAATGCTCGACATCGGCTGAAGAAGTGGATGTGGGGTGACGAAGCCGAGTCCACTCGCGTCGCTGTCCCGCATCACTCTGATGGTGATCATGCCCAAATCGTCCAGAACTTGGCCGAGCCTGCTCATCCGCCCGCGGTCGTCGTGGGCAGGATCGATGAGGATCCCGGCGATCCCGCGGTGATAGCTCGCGGGCGTGCCGTGCAGAGCGAACTCCGGAGACATGCCTTCGGTCCACATCCAAGCGCCCTCCTTAATCTTCAGGGCGGCCTCCTGCGCGGTGGCGAAGTCGAGCCCGAACCCGACAATGAGCAGCGCCTCAAGATTCGAGATGCGGGCCGCTACGGCTGCGGGATCTCCCATGCTCAAGGTCTTCTCGAGGGCTGCGGGCAAGTCAACGAGTGCGCTGGCGAACTGGCCCTGAGTGGTTGAGTCAAGGGAAGCAGCGAGCTTTGCCAGAATCGCCAACGACGTGAGATACGACACGGTGAAAGTGCCGGCGGTCTCGTCCGGGCATGCGCGGACCGTGGTGTCGGCTGCCTGCTCGGGAGCCGCCTCCCCGACTACTGCCAGGGTCGCTGCGCCTGCACCCCGCGCTCGGGCGAGCGAAGCGTGCGGGAATGTCTTGGTTCCACGGTGACTAATGACGATGGTCTGCTCATTCGGCAGAATCGTCGACCACGTCCCATAGTCATGAGCATCCACGGCACGGCTTCGCACGGCGCCGTTGCTCAATGTCGTAACCCAGTCCGATGCAATGCGAGCCGCGTGGAGGGAAGTGCCCACGCCAACGAAGCTCACCGGGCGGTCAGGGTCCAGTCTCGGTACGTTGACGTCTGCGATCGTCTTGCCGACGACACTTGGGATCGACGCAATTTGCGAATCCAGATTGTAGCTAATCATTACACTCCTCCTGTGCGCGAACTGAAAATGGTCTCCCGTTGGGAAGGGCTGGTCGGCTATGCGTTCACTCCACTCGCGGCGGAGTTCACCTCGCCATTGGTCACGGAATCCACCTCGCGGGCAGCCCTGATCTCGGCGACCGCGTCGAGGTAATACGACTCGGGCACTTCCTTCTCGCTGTTTGCAATCAGCTCGTCGAACTCCCACATCTTCAGCAGTTTTCCGTTGCGGAAGACTGGCTGAAGAAGATTTTCCTCCGGCGCTACGGACTCGCGCCGTACCGTCTTGAAGTCCTCGCCATCCGTCACCAGTGCGAGGCGGCCGGCTTTCGAGTGCTTGACACCGTCGCCGGAAGGCGCCTTGGACACGTCGCGCCACTCTCCGTTGACACAGATGGCGTTCACCTTCATTCCGAACGCCATCGTGTCCCTGTTCACCTGCTGGAGCAGGCCGCCACCCATTCCATACACAGCGTTGTCGATCGCCAGTCCACGCCGCTCGAGTTCCATGAGGATTCGCGGGAACGAATGCCTGGTGACGCCATCGCCCTGAACGACCTTGACGAAGCTCGGAAGGACCTTGAAGCCCTTGGAGTTGACGGTGTACCCGAAGGACTCCATCAGCCACTCTGCCGTGTCGGCCGTGACTTGAACGGGGTCGCCCGAGTCGGGTCGGATACCGACAAGTCCTGGGAAGTTCTGGACTATCTCCTTGAGCTCTCCGCCGATGATGTTCTTGACTGCATTCTCGTGGTCGTAAGTGTCTGTCAGAACGATTGCGACCCCGACGTGTCGGTAGGTTTCCAGCATATTTCGGATGGCGTCGGCCTCGTTTTCTCGGCCCCAGGACGACAGAACGGCATGCTCCGTGTTGGGCCCAGAGCTCGACGTGTAGGCGGCGTTGTAGTACCGCTTGGCCGCCACGATGCCGGCGATCGTGTCTGACTGGCTGAACGACACGAGACTCGCGAGACCGCCGAGCGCTGCGGACTCCAGCGAGCTGACGCCACGAGCGCCGTAGTCGTGGAGGACCCTCCGGATCAGCCCCTCAGAGTCGGAGGTGGCCTCTGCGACATCTCTGATCTGCTGCTTGGCGCGCCAGGCGATCGTGCCGACGGTCATCGGATACCAGATGGCCCGAATCAGTGCCGTCTCGATGAACGTGGTCACCCAGTGGTACTTGGGGTCGGTGTTCACCAGCTGCACGAGCACGTTGCGGATCGGCAGAACGGTGCCCTCCGAGACAGCTTCGATCTCCACGGGAAGGTATCCGTCGTGGTCTCGTAGGATGCCCATCCAGATGTCTCGGTTGAAGTGCATCCCTTGTTCGCGGGCGATCAGCTCGGCCTCGTTGATGTGCTCGAGGGTGACCGGCTTGGTCAGGTACTCGCGGAGGAATGCCTGCAGGCCCACGAACATTCCCGCGGGAATCTCACCGCCGCGCGCCTCGATGTAGCTGGACACGTACTCGGTGCCCTGCGGGTAGAGGGCGTAGTGACAGTTCTTGTAGCTGTCGGTGTTGGTGATGATGTTGTTGAAATCGAACTGGCTCATCAGTACTCCTGGTAACGCTATTTGAACGATCAGTAAGTTGTCGCAGTCCCGCTTTACCGTGGGCCGGGCTCGCCGAGCAGCAACTTCGATGCGCCGTTCTCGGCCGCCAAGGGGGTCCCCACTGGCGGCCCCACCTCCGCGACTCCGTCGTCCTTGAATCGGTCCAACGCGCTCCATTTCCAGTAGAAGCGGTCAAGGCCGACGAGCTCAGCCTCTTCCGAAACTCGGAGTCCGGTCGTCCGCTCGAGAATAAAGCACAGGATCAGCGCTGCAACGAGTGAGATGCCAACGGTGACGAGCACACCGATCAACTGCCAGAGGAAGGTGATGTGGGCGTGCTGGAAGGCGTACTTGCCGGTGGTGATACCGAAGAATCCGCCGGTCTTGGTGCCTGAGGCAACGATGCCGGGGATGAGGGCGGCGTAGATTCCGGTACCGAGCGTCAAAGGGATCACCTTCGACTCGTCGATTCCGATGCGATCGAGCAACCGGGAAGTGCCCAGACCGATGAACGGTGCGGGCAGTGCGACCAGCAGCATGATCCAAGGCTTGGTCACGTCGAAGAGTGCCGTGCCCGAGATGTAGCCGACGATGGGTCCGGCGAGGATCCAGAAGGAATTCCGTTGCCGGTAGGAAATGATCATTCCCCCGATCAGGCCGCCGCCCATGCCGCAGATGATGTTGATGAACGCAAGGCCGATCCCGCTGTGGGTCATCGAGATGCCGTAGTACCCCTTGCCCGACACCATGTAGCCACAGCCCAGCACGATGAACGGGATGCAGACGAGCAGCACGAGGATGCCCTTGGCCACTGACGGCATGTCCGACGCCTTGGGACCGCTCGTCCGCGAGTCCGGACGCCACTTGCTGCCCAGGCGCGGTCCCAGGCGCCAAGCAAGGACGAGGGCGGTGCAGCCCGCCCAGATGTAGAGACCGAACAGACCGCTGTAGTCGTGCAAACCGTGGTTGGTCAGTGGGCTCGTTGAACCCCACGTCAAGTACAAGATGAACGGAATCACCAAGCCGCCGCTCACCGCGCCGATCACGTACATCGCCGATGACTTGATGCGTTCAGTCCCGGCCCCATGCAGCAGGGCAACGGCGAACGCCACGTAGGTCACGAAGAACAGCAGGAACACTTGGTAGACGTCGACGCTGTCCTGCCGGGTCGGATTGATCTCGTCGGCGAAGTGGGTGACGAACGTTCCACCCAGCCACCAGTCCCTCACCGCGTGCCGAAACGAGCTACCGCCCGGCACGATCTGGTAGTACTGCCAGATCCAGATCGCGTAGCCGATGACCATGAACGCCATACCCGAAACCAGTGCCGCTGTGATCTTGGTGACCCATTGGTCGAGATGGTTCTTTCTGCGGGCCAGGCCACTGTCGATCAATCCGATTCCGAGAATGCCGGCGAGCAGCGCAAGAGTAGCCAAGGAGAAGAACACATCTTGCAGGAAGACGTCTGTGGAGACCTGTTCCTTAAAGGTGGATTCGGACAGATATATGTGCATTCGATGAATCCTCTCGTCTCGGCATTCAGTTGAGCGATAAAGCCTGCTGTCGCTATTGCGGGGATCGACACACAGTCTTGGAAGAATTTCGAGGGCTAAGCCCAGGTCTCAAGCGGAGAAACAAGTCGAAGATGGTCGTTCCCGGGGGGCGATCGCGACCATCTGGTTCTTGGGCTGCAATGACCGCCAGGGTCTGACGGCCTCGGCATCCACGGCGCGCAGCTGAGTCGCGAGTGAGGTCCGTCGTGGTCGCGCAGCACGCCGAGCCAGATGTCCCGGTTGAAGTGCATGCCCTGCTCGCGCGCGATCGCCTCGGCCTCGTTGATGTGCTCCAGCGTCAGCGGCTCGGTCAGGTACGGATGAAGGCCTGAGGCCCGACGAACATGCTGACCGGCATCTCGACACCTCGAGCCTCGATGTAGGCCGAGACGTACTCAGTACCGGACGGGTACATCGGGTAGTGGGAGTTCTTGTAGCTGTCGGTGTCGGTGATGATGTTGTGGAAGTCGAACCTTGTCACTCTCGAACCTCCCTCCTGGAGAACCGCTCAGGAGTAGAAACGTTTTCACTATCGGGTGAAGCGCAGTACACACCGGCTGGGTTACGCGCAGCGCCGCAACGTGTAAACGGCGTGTTATGTTACGTCGACGCGGCCGGGCGAGTGCGCAGCGCGATCGCAGCCTTGTTCGTGGTCGTAGAGGATGCGTGAAGTCCGCTCGGCAGAAGGGATTCCAGGTCGCCTGTCGACCGGAACCCTATCGACGGCAACCGGGAACGCCCCGTGCAAGGACCGATGTCGCCGCGGCTCGACGTGCTCGCAGGGCGCAGAGTTGAACGGATTCTAGTCTGCCGCTCCTGCTCAGCCCCGCCATCGACCTTCGCCGGTCAGTCCGCGGTAGCGGAGGTGGTCGCGGCTCGCCCGGCCGCGAAGGCGAGCCCGGCACGCCGGGCGAGCTGAAGCCCCGCTGCGCGCTGGGTCTGGTTGCCGTCTCCTTCGACGTCGTAGATGAAGAGGCTCTCGACGTCGACGAGGCCGCAGTAGTTGAAGATGCCCATCTCGATTTGGGTCCGCATGGCGCCGTGATAGCCGCGGTTGTCGTAGCGGCGCTGGGTGGAGCCGGCAACGGCCAGCAGCAAGGTGGGCACCGCTGGCAGGACGCTGCCGGCCTCGTCCTGGCGGCGATGAGCCCAGCCGCCGGTGAAGACCCGGTCGATCCAGCCCTTCATCAGCGCCGGCATCGACCACCAGTACACGGGGAAGATCAGGGCGAGACGATCGGCCGCCTCGACCCGGAGCTGCATCTCGGCGACGTCGGGGGGCACCTGCGCGCCCCAGAAGTGCGCGTGGTCGGCCTCGGTGAAACGCGGATCGAAGCCCTCGCCGTGCAGGTCGACCAGATCGATTGTGTGACCGGACTCCCGGAACGGCTCGTGGAAACTGTCCATCACCGCGCCGGTGTAACTCTCGCGGATCGGATGGGCGAACACTGTCAGGAGATGCATGGCCGCGTCTTCGGCCCGATCGCCTTGGCGGCCGGTGGGGCGAGCGGGACGTGCACGCGATAGCGCACGAAGTCGTCGGCAGGGACGAACTCGTCGTACAGCCGGCGCGCCGGGTTGTCCGACCGGGTGTGCCAGTACAGGGAGGACCATCCGCTCCGAGCGGTCAGGTCGAGCAGATCGACGATCAGGCTCCGCCCGATGCCGGTGCCGCGCGACCCGGGATCGACGAAGAGATCCTCCAGATAGCAGGCCCGGCTTGTCGCCCAGCTCGTGGCGTGGGTGACGCTCACGCTGAAGCCGACGGCCTCGGACCCCCTGACCGCCATCCTGCCCAGCAGCTCACCCTGCGGGTCCAGGATTCGCTGCCAGGTCATCGCGGTGGTCTCCGTGGGGATATCCACCTCGTAGAAGCGGTTGTAGCCCTCCCAGAGGCGGCGCCATTCGGCTTCGTCGCGAGCCTGTGCGGCACGGATCACCGCGCCGCCCTCCTGGTTTGCCTCCACCTCAGATCCTTCCCTTCTCGCAGAGCCGAGACCCGTCCCTCTCCCGCACAAGAGTGACACCCAACGGGCGGCGACGGGTCGCTCAGCGCGAGCCGTCGAACAGCGACGTGACGGATCCGTCCTCGAAGACGGCACGGACCGCTTCGCCGAGGAGCGGGGCGATCGTCAGGACCGTGAGCTTGTCCATCGAGATCTCGAGCGCCGAGGGCAGCGTGTTCGTGACGATCACCTCGGTCGCGGGACAATTCTTCAGCCGGTCCACCGCCGGGTCGGATAGAACGGCGTGCGTGGCGGCGATGACCACAGCTGCGGCCCCATCCTCGGCCAGCGCCTCAGCCGCCTTCACGATGGTGCCACCGGTGTCGATGATGTCGTCGGTCAGGACGCACACCCGATCCCGGACATCGCCGACCACACGGTTGGCGACCACCTCGTTCGGTCTGTCGGTACGCCGGGTCTTGTGGATGAAGGCCAGCGGCGCATCCCCCAGCCGCGCCGCCCACCGCTCCGCCACCTTGATCCGGCCGGCATCCGGCGAGACCATGGTCAGCGCAGTTGAGTCATAGTGGTCCTTGACGTAGTCAGCCAGCACCGGCATGGCGAGGAGATGATCCATAGGCCCGTCGAAGAAGCCCTGGAGCTGGTCGGCATGCAGATCGACGGTGATGATCCGGTCAGCGCCCGCCGCCTTGAACATCGAGGCGATCAACCGGGCGGAGATCGGCTCGCGGCCGCGGTGCTTCTTGTCCTGGCGGCTGTATCCGTAGTAGGGCATCACTGCCGTGATGCGCTTGGCGCTCGCGCGCTTCAACGCGTCGATCATGATCAGCTGCTCCATGATCCAGTCGTTGATCGGCGCCGCGTGAGACTGGAAGACGAACGCGTCGCACCCTCGCACCGACTCCTCGTAGCGCACGTAGAGCTCGGAGTTCGCGAACTCGTAGGCCGATGTCGGCACGATGGTGGTGCCCAGGTACTGCGCGACCTCCTGCGCTAGCGTGGGATGCCCGCGGCCGGTGAACAGCAGCAGGTTCTTCTCCGAGGCTCTCTTCATACCGGTCACGCTCGCCTCCTCGCCCCGGGCCGGCCGGTCATCGGGGAGTCCGGGAAGCGAGCTGCGCGTACGCGCTGGCGACCTGGCCCGCGAGGTCGGCGGTGCCCAGGATCAACTGCTTGGTGGCCTCCTTGGTCCGGCCCCCGCTCGCCCGGTTCAGCTCGCCGAGAACGAACGCTGTGATCGCCGGGCCGGTCACTCCTTCCGCCTCGGCGTGTCGCACGCTTTGGGTGATGAGGTCCTGGACGTCGGCGAGCTCGTTGCGGGGAGGCTGACCCAACAGCACCCCACCGTTGCGCCCCAGTGTGTGCCAGTGGTGCCACGCGATGCGGGCCACCTCCGAAACCTCGTCCACGCGCGCCGAGATCCGCGGCCCCCCGTGACCTGTGAAGTACAGCGGGAGTGTGTCGGTGTGCCACCCGAGCGTCGGGACTGCCAGGCTCTCGAGGACCTCCGCGGTGGCCTCGACGTCGAGGAACGACTTCACCCCGCTGGTCACCACCAGCACAGGGGCCGACGCCAGCTCGCTGAGGTCGGCGGAGACGTCCGGCCGCTCGGCGTACCCGCGATGTACGCCGCCGAGCCCGCTGGCCGCGGCGAACCGGATGCCGACCACCTTGGCGATGGCCAGCGTGGCTCCAATCGTGGTCATGCCGAAGCCGCCGTCGACCAGGCACGCAGCCAGGTCGCGCGCGCCGACCTTCCGCGCCCGTTCGCCGGCCTCGGAGAACTCCTTGTGGTCTACGTCCTCCAGGCCGACGAGGATCTCACCGCCGGCGATGCCGAGCGTCGCCGGGACCGCACCGCGACGACGGACCAGGTCCTCGGACTGCCGCACCAGCTCCCAACCGGCCGGCCCTGGGTAGGCGGGGAAGACCGCCGACTCCAGTGCAACCACGGGTCGATCGTTGGCGAGCGCCTCTTGGACCTCGCGGCTGCACCTGATCGTCTGCAATTTGCATGTCCTCCCTGAGAGTGTGGCCGAACCAGTGTAGCATAATCCTTTCTACATCTGGTCGCCTCGTTTGCGATCTCGGTCTGAATGTCCGTCGTTCCAAGGCGGTTCTGCCGAGCCGTGTCGTTCGTGATACGTTTCTACCTCCCGAACATCAGCCTGGAACGGAGTCCTCCCCATGCAGCCAGACACCACTGCAATCGCCCTCCCTCCCGTGGTGATCGAGCACGCCCAGCACCTGTTCATCGACGGCCAGTGGGTCGACCCGGGCGGCACCACGCTGCTCGAGGTGGTCAATCCCGCGACCGAGGACGCCGTCACCTCCATCGGGCTCGGCACCGCTGCGGACGTCGACGCCGCTGTCGCGGCGGCTCGGCGGGCCTTCGAGAGCTTCTCCCAGACCAGTGTCGGGGAGCGGATCGCGCTGCTGGAGAGCATCATTGCCCGCTACGAGCAGCGAATCGAGGAGATCGCCGCCGCGGTGACCCTGGAGATGGGCGCGCCGATCTCGGTGGCTCGGGCACGTCAGGCACCCGCTGGGCTGGGCCACTTCAAGGCGACCCTGGCGGCGTTGAAGGATTTCGCGTTCGAGGAGACCCTCGACCGCACCACCCTGCGCTACGAGCCGATCGGCGTCGCTGGCCTGATCACTCCGTGGAACTGGCCGCTCAACCAGACTGCGCTCAAGGTCGCACCGGCGCTCGCGGTCGGCTGCACGGTCATTCTCAAGCCCTCGGAGGTCGCCCCGCTGAGCTCGGTGGTCTTCGCCTCGGTCCTGGAGGAGGCGGGCGTCCCCGCCGGTGTCTTCAACATGGTCCAGGGCGAGGGGCCTGTCGTCGGCGCGGCGCTGGCCGAGCACCCCGACATCGACATCATCTCGTTCACCGGCTCCAACCGCGCCGGCGCCGACATCGCACGGCGCGCCGCCGACACCTTCAAGCGAGTCGCGCAGGAGATGGGCGGCAAGTCGGCCAACATCGTCCTCGACGACGCCGACCTCGAGACCGTGCTGCTGCGCGACGTCGCGAAGATGTACGTCAACTCCGGTCAGTCCTGCAACGCCGGCACCCGGATCCTCGTGCCGCGCGACCGCATGGAGGAGGCTGCGGCGATCGCGAAGCGCTACGTCGACGACCTAGTGGTCGGGCCGCCCGAGGACGAGGCGACCAATCTCGGCCCGCTGGTCTCCCAGGCACAGTTCGACAAGGTTCAGTCGCTGATCAAGTCGGGCATCGACGAGGGTGCCACTCTGGTCACCGGCGGCCTCGGTCGCCCGGAGGGGCTTGAGACGGGCTACTACGCCAAGCCGACCATCTTCGCCGACGCCACGAACAAGATGCAGATCGCGCGGGAGGAGATCTTCGGGCCGGTGTTGACCATCATCGGCTACGAGGACGAGGACGAGGCCGTGGCCATCGCCAACGACAGCGACTACGGCCTCGCTGGCATGGTCTCCTCGGCAGATCACGAGCGCGCCCGCAAGATCGCGCGCCGGATGCGGACCGGGATGGTGCACATCAACGGCGCCTCGGCGAGTCCGGCCGCTCCGTTCGGCGGATACAAGAAGTCGGGCAACGGCCGGGAGGCCGGAGCGCACGGCATGCGCGAGTTCCTCGAGGTGAAGTCGCTGTTCGGAGACGTGAGCTGAGCAGCGATGTCCAGAGGAGATGACGGCTACGACCCGTTCGCGCCGGGCTCCCGACGCTATCCACGGGTCATCGATCAGGCCGAGATCGACAGCCTCCCGGTGCTGAAGTACAGCTCGGGAATTGAGAGCGCGATCTTCATCAGCCGCGAGCGCGACGACGCGCGCTACTTCCGGCAGGGTGTCTGCACGATCGAGCCCGACGCCGAGCCGTACGAGTGGTTCGCGTCGACGTTCGATGAATCACAGTACTGCACCGAGGGCGTCATCCGCGTCGAGGCCAGCGACGCCGACGGGCGCCTAGTGATTCTCGAGGCCGGGCCCGGCGAGCACCTCTTCCTGCCTGCCGGATACCAGTACCGCTGGGTGCCGACCGGACGTCGGACCACGATGCTGTGGACGAGCGGCCCCTCTGCGCCCGTCGGCCTGAGCGCACGCGAGTACGGCGCCCAGCTGGTCGCCTCCCGAGGGACGGGTGGCGGCGCAGAATGACACTCGACCGGATTCGGTCCACAGGCTTCGGACCTGCCAAGCAGTGGGCGTTCCTCGCGCGGGCCCGGACCATGCGGGTCGCCTCGCTCAACGCCGACGGCTCCATCCACCTGACGCCAGTGTGGTTCGTGACAATCGGCGAGCGGCTCTTCATCGTCGACGACGCGACGCCGCACCGCGACAACTTTGAAGCTGGTCGCGCCTTCTCGGCCGTCGTGGACGAGGGCGATGACTACCGCTCGCTCCACGGGCTGAGGATCCAGGGAGAGGTCAGGCCCGTGGCCGAGAGCGAGCTTGTGGAGAGGATCCCGCAGCTGGTGCTCGAGAAGTACTTCTACGTCGGCCATCCGCATCTCGAGGCCTACGTCGAGTTCGGGCAGTGGGCTGGCCGGCGTAACTTCGAGATCGTACCGACCATCATGACCGGGTGGGACGCGCGGGAGGAGACCCATCCGCAGGGTCGGGAGCGGCGCCGATTCCCCAGGCCCCTCAGCGACCGTCTTCACCTGCCCATCGGGCCGACGAGCAACGGCGGCGTGCCCCACGACGCGTCCCCTGGCTCCGCGCCGGTGTCGTCATCGATGTGAGCTCCTGAGCGCAGGCCCGGCTGCTGGAGCGATCGACCGCACCGCGCGGCCCGCCCGTCCTCAATGTCCCCGATCGACGTGTGTGCTCCGCTAGCCTGGGTGAGTCGGAACATCAGCGGTGACAGGTCCGGTAGCGATGAGGTCAATGTGAATATGAGCTCGCCTCCTCGACGACCAACGATGAAGGACGTCGCGCAGCATGCCAACGTCTCGCTGAGCACGGTCAGTTACGTCCTGAACGACAGTGGCCCGGTGGGCAAGGCACGACGAGCACGGGTGCTGGACGCGGTGCGCGTGTTGGGCTACACCCCGAACGAGTCGGCACGCAGGCTCCGCACCAAGAGCGCGGCAACCATCGGCCTGATCGTTCCCGACCTCAGCAACCAGTTCTTCGCACTGGTCGCCGAGGGGGTCGAGTCGGCCGCGGCGAGCCGGGACGCGTTGGTGGTCCTCTGCGCACCCGAGGCGATTGACCGGACCACCGAGTACTACGTGCGGCTGCTGCGGAGCCAGTCGCTGGACGGACTGGTCTACCTGCCGGGCGGCGATGGCATGACACTGAACTTGGCGCTGGCACTCGCGGAGGCCGGCCCGGTGGTGATGGTCGACGAGCGCATCCGGGGGTTCGACGTCCCCAGTGTGGTCGCCGACAGTCGCAGCGGCGCACGGCAGATCGCCGAGCACGTCCTCTCACAGGGCCACCGCCGGATCGCCATCGTCGGCGGGCCGGAGGCGCTGTGGACCTCCGAGCAGCGCCTGGCCGGCTACCGCGAGGCGTTGGCCGGCTTCAGGATCCCGCCGAAGGACGTCCCCCACTTCGTCGGCGACCACCGTGAGGAGTCTGGCACCCGTGCGGCCGCCCAACTGCTCGCGGAGTCCGGCGCCGACCGTCCAACGGCGCTACTGTGCGTCAACGACCTCATGGCGATGGGCGTCTACCGCTACTGCCGCGAGGCCGGCTTGCGCATTCCGGAGGATGTCAGCGTGGCCGGGTTCGACGACATCACCGTCGCCGGGCTCCTCTCCCCGGGGCTCACGACCGTCCGCCAGCCGGCGCGGGAGATGGGGTTCCAGGCCGCGAATCTACTCTTCGACGTCATCGACGGCCGCGAGGCCACCGACGACGAGATGGTCCTCACCCTGCCCACCGAACTGATACGCCGCGGATCTGTCTCACCACCGCACCCAGATGACGACGAGGCACCGGTGCAGGGCATCGGAGCCTGAGCCGAGCTTCCGCGGGCCGGCCGCATCCACGCAGTCACCGCCGCTCGAGGGCCGAAAACCAGGGGCGGTGTGTGTCGTAGGGTGCGACTACTGTTCGCGAAAGGACCACGGCGGACCCGCGGGGGGAGACCACCACCTGGTCGGTCCGCTGACCGACGAATTCGGATCCGACGACCTCGTCGCCTGGAGTTCCTCGTCGACTCCAGCGCCCACGACGAGCGCTTCGCGACCCAGGTGACGCTCGACGAAACCTGGGTCGCCGGCTCGCTGCCGCCCGCCGACCTCACCGTGCGGCGCTCACTGCTCTATCGCAACCGCAAGCCCCACAACCGCTCCGTAGCCAACCTGCACCCGCTGGGGTGTCTCACACGAGTCTGACAGGGAGGGACCAGCAGGGCTTCGGCGTGTTTGAGGATTGACCGGTTCACCCGGCCTGTCGGATCGGCGCTGATCGTGAGGGTTGCCGGTCGGGACACCGTGCGGAACGCGTGTCGCTGGCAAAGGGGCACTTCACGTGCTCAATCCGGCCGGCCATCCAGGAATGTGGATCGATCCGGCTTCGGCGCCGGTCGCTCTCGGTCATCCCATGGTTCATGGCGTCGTATGAGGACCGGGTGCGCAACCGGCAGCTCGCGGTGACCGCGTCCGGCGGCCAGGTCGTCGAGGAACTGCCTGGGCTGGGTGACGCCCTCGGCATGCGGCCAGTCGGAACCGAGCAGGATCCGTTCGACCGGACAATCCAGGCAATCCGCTGGTGGGGATGCTGGGTGAGGTCGGTGGTGGACGACTTGTCGCGGATATCCTGATCATCATCAGGATGGACTCCATGGTTGGGGGAACGTCGACGTGTCCGCCACGGCCGCCCGGTGGAGCACGCGGAGGCCCCGAACCATGCGGGCTGGCGGCGTACAGTCGGCGGCATGAAGCGGATGGTCCAGATCCCGTACGAGCTGGAGCAGACCGAGGACGGCACCTGGGCGGCCCATGCGTCGTTCCCCAGCGGTGGTGCGCACGGGCTCGGTGACACCCCCGAGGACGCTGTTGCGGATCTTTACGAGGCCGTCAGTCTGGTCATCGAGGAGTTCGGCGTTCCACCGGTCCTGACGATCGTGCAGGACGTCGCCTGATGCCACCACTTCCCGTCCTGCCCGGCGGGGAGGTCGTCAAGGTCCTCGAGAAGCTCGGCTTCGAGGTGATCCGCATCAAGGGCAGTCACCACATGATGAGGAACGCCGAGGGTCGCTTCACAGTCGTACCAGTTCATCCGGGCCGTGACCTCCCGGTCGGGACACTGCGTCGGATCATTCGTGACATGGGGCTGTCGGTCGAGGAGTTCGTCGCCATGCTTTGATCTGCGGCCCGTTGGCCGGAGGTGTAGCAGCGGGTGTAGCAACGTTGGCGATCAAGTGGGTACTTCGGCGGCGCTCCACGGACGAAAACACACGGGCACGGACGCTGGAAATACGGTCAGTTCGGCCTGAAAAGCGGAAGGTCGGCGGTTCGACCCCGCCCCTGCCCACCCTTTTGACCTGCGGAAATAGCAGGATTTGTCGATCACCGGTTGATCGTTATATGGCAACGAGTGTGGCAACGGCGTCACACGATCTCGGTGACGGCCTGTCTCGGACTCCTGTTGACCTGCGAGAACGGTGGAGTTGACCTCCGCTTTCCGGGTGGGAGGTCACGAGGCCTGTGCTCACGGACGTTGCCACAGGGTACGGGCCTCGTATGGCAACGGAGCTCGGCCGGCCTGGTCGCGTCGGCGTCATGACCTGCAACGATGATCAAGATCGAGACTGGTAGACCGTCCGCTTTTGCGGCGGACGGTCCGTTGCCGGCGGCGCGGAACGTGGCGGGTAACAGGTGCGACGAACCGGGCGGCAAAAGGCCGGCGATGGCTATGGGGAGCACGTAGCTCGCGGCCAGCGGGCCGAGCGTAGGCGTGACGCCGGTGGCGACGGCAAGGTCAGACCCCGAGTGGGCCTCCACCGAGCCTGATGGAGCAGGTCTTGCTCACGCGCCTTCTTGTCAATCCGGCGCCGGCGGCCGAGCCGGGCGGGGGAGAACACGTCGGGGACACGCGCGTCGGGAATCGGCGTGCTCACGGAGCTCTCCTTCGTCGCGGAGATCGCGCAAGACGAGAACTCGTTTCAATCCGGGCTGGTCCCGCTGTCAACATCGCGCTGCCGGTCCACTCGCGCAGGCCCTGGCGCTGGCTCCTGCCGACACCACGGTCGGGTGGCCCGCGGCGAGG
The DNA here is from genome assembly GCF_059816245.1 of Frankia sp. RB5. Taxonomy (NCBI): domain Bacteria; kingdom Bacillati; phylum Actinomycetota; class Actinomycetes; order Frankiales; family Frankiaceae; genus Frankia; species Frankia sp. RB5. The sequence goes on along the minus strand of NZ_JCBATA010000019.1, from coordinate 60,357 downwards.
ACGCCCCGAAGGCCAGGCCGGTCGGAGCCGTCGTACCGACGGCGAAGGTCGATCAGCGGGTGCCGGCGGCGACGAGGTCTGCGAGGTCGAGCGCGTCTCCCTTCACCTCGGCCAGCCACTCGTCGCGGATGTAGGCGAAGTCGCCGGTCTCGGTGTCGAACAGACCAATGCTGCCGGCCGTCACCCGTTGTTCGGGGTTGATCGGTTCCGGATCCCACCGGGTGGCCTTAGGCCGCACCAGCTGGTCGAGCGCGTAGGAGGTCGTCCGGCCGTAGCGGCGCGGGCCGTTGGCGTGGTGATAATGGCCGCCGACATGCAGCCGCGGCTGCAGGTGCTCGATGAGCCGGGAAAGCTTCGGCGAGCCCTGCACGCTCCCGCGCCGGTCGCGTGACATCCCGTGCGGGCCGTCGTGGGTGACCAGGACGTCCACGCTGCCTGAGCGAGCGTCCATCAGCCGGGTGCAGGCGCCGTCGTCCAGATCCACCTCCCCGGCGGACTCGATCAGCCCGAGGAACGCCACCCGCGCTCCGGCGACCGTCACCACGTTCCCGCAGGCCACATGGTGGTAGGCGGCAAGCGGGTCCACCGGCACGACCGCGGCGCCCGCCGCGGCCTCGTGCAGCGAGGCCAACCAGTCGTGGTCCTCGTGGTTGCCGCTGACGAACAGCACCGAGGGGATCCGTTCGAGCGCGAGGCGCACGCCTTCGGCGAACGACGGCGACGGATCCAGCAGTCGGAGGAAGTCGCCCTGGGCGGGATGGTCCCGCCCGAAACGGCGGCTGGACTCGTCGAGCCGTTCCGCCGACGAATAGGCGCCCAGATCCCCGACCTGGATCACGGCGTCGAGCCGGATTCCGCGACGTTCTTGGAGAAGTACCGCCGCACCCAACACATGCAGCACACAACCGTGGACGTCACCCACGAAAGCGATGTTCATCGCCTGCCGACCTTCCGCAAAGAGCCATTTGGACATGGCTCGACACCGGTCGGGCGGCGCAACGATGTGGTGTCAACCACCGGCCCTTAAGCGATGACGCATAAGCGACGACGCAGATCCCATGACGCAGGACCGGTGACTCACATCCCAGCGCTCCACCGCCGTCTCGACGACCGAGCCGGATCAAGCATCACAGCCGTCCGCGGAACCGTCAACAAGTCGTCGTCCAAGCGACCGTCCACAGCAAACCGCCCGACGAGTCCAGGAACACCCCGGCCTCGGCGATCGAGCTCCAGCCCGCCCGGCGACGGCCGCCGACCTGGGTAGCGGCGCGCAGTGGGCCCGACGCGTCGGGCCGTGGGCCGGGGCTGCGCCCGGCACCCCGGCCGTGGCGATCCGCGGACACCCCGCCGGGTGAAGTGAGTGGCCGGCGGGTCAAGACACACGCGGTTTCGAGCTCTTTGTCGTCGCCGCGCGGCGCCTGCACGAACGGGTCCGTGGGGTCGCGTCCTGGGCCGGGCGGCGGATGTTGGTCTGACGTCGGCCCAGGACGCGATCTTCCGAGTATCGCTCGGAGCCCGAGTTCCGCTCAGATAGCGGAGGGCGGGGTCGCGGCGGCCTGGCCGAGCTGGACCGGCAGCACGGCGGCACTGTTGGAGAAGAACGACGGAACCGGCGGCAGGGTCGCGGGGTCGGCCGCCAGGCGCAGGTCCGGGTACCGGGCGAACAGGGCGGGCAGGGCGATACCCGCCTCCAGGCGCGCCAGGTGGGCTCCCAGGCACACGTGCGGGCCGCCGCCGAAGGACAGATGCCGTTGGGGGGCGCGGGTGACGTCGAACCGGTCGGCGTCGGGGCCGTACTGGCGGGGGTCCCGCCCGACACCGCTGTACGCGGCGAGAATCGCGTCGCCCTTCGCGATCGTGACGCCCGCGATCGTGACATCCTCGAGCGGATAGCGGGCGGGGAAGTTCCCGATCGGCGCGTCCCAGCGCAACACCTCCTCGACCACACCGGACCAGGTCGTGGCGTCACCGGCGACGGCGATGGCCTTCTGGTCGGGATGTGTGAGCAGGGCGCGTACGCCGTTGGTGATGAGGCTCAGCGTGGTCTCGTGACCGGCGGTGAGCAGCAGCCAGATGGTGTCAATGAGCTCCTCGGTGCTCAGCGCCGCCTCGTCCTCCTCGCGCAGCGTGATCAACGCGCTGGTGAGGTCCTCCCCGGGCTCGTCGCGACGCAGCCGCACCAGCTCGGCGAGCAGGGCCAGGCGCTGCCGCTCGGTGGCCACCGCCTCCTCGCTGCTGGTGTCCGTGCGGAAGATGCTGTCGACAAGCCGGCGCAGCTCGGAGCGCCACTCCCGCGGGACGCCCAACAGCTCGCAGATCACCTGCATCGGCACCGGGTAGGCGTACTGCGACCGCAGATCCACCGACCCGTCGGGGCCGGCCTGGGCGGGGAGCTCGGTCAGCAGCTCGGCGACGATCTGGTTGATACGCGGACGGAGCTGTTCCACCCGGCCGCGCGTGAACACCCGGGTCACCGGCCGGCGCAGGCGGGAGTGCGCGGCGGCGTCGCTGGTCACCATGTTGGTCACCTTGATCATGCCGACCAGCGGCCAGTCGTCGGTGATCGTCCCGTCCTGGATGGCGCTCCAGTTCCGCCAGTTCTTGCTCACCCGCTCGTCCGCCACCAGCTCGGCGAGCAGGGCGTGGTCGGTGACCACCCACACCCGGATGCCGCCGGGCAGCTCGGCCTGCGCCACCGGACCTGCCTCCCGCAGCCGGCGCTGTTCGCCGTGGTGATCGGCGCCGAAGGGGTCCAGGGGTACCAGCGGGACGGTGGTCGGGTCAGCCATGCGAGACCTCCTGCTCAACGATGGGCACGTCGGATGCGACGAAACGCACGGGAAGGCTCGCCGGGCAGCGGGTCCACGGCGAGGGCAACAGCTCGATCTCCTCCGGACGAATGGCCAGGGTGAGGTCGTGCAGTTCTGTCAAGGCGGTCGTGACGGCTGTGCGGGTGATCAGACGGCTGGGATCCAGGGCCGGGCAGGTGTGCGGGCCGGCGGAGAACGCCAGGTGCGAACGGTTGCCGGTCTCCAGCCAGGGGTCGTCGGTGTGCATGCGCGCGTCGGCGTTCGCCGCGCCCAGGCCGAGGATCAGGGCGTCGCCCGCGCGGATGGGCTGCCCGGCGAGCTCGGTGTCGGCGAGCGCGTACCGGGCGGGCATGTTGGCCATGGGGGGATCGCGGAACAGCACCTCGTCGAGCGCGTCGTCCACGCCCAGGCGGCCGCCGTGCAGGCGCCCGGCGAACCGAGGATCGGTGAGCATCAGCCGGATGGTCTGCGCGATCCACGAGGTCGTCGTCTCGTAGCCGGCCGAGATCATCAGAACGATGGACTGCACGACCTCGTCGCTGTCGTGCAGGTTCGGGTGCGTCAGGAAGGCGGTGGTGAGGTCCTTGGCCGGGCTGGCCGCGTGCGACTGCATGACCTCGGTCAGGATGCGTTCGAAGGTGCGGTTGCCCTCCTGCGAGTCCTCGCCGCTGCCGAACAGGGCGATCAGGCCGGCCCGCAGCTGATGGCCGTGCTCGGTGGAGATTCCGAACAGGCTGGAGACCGCGAGCATGGGAATGACCGATGCGTACTCGGTGACCAGGTCGGCCTCGCCGCGTTCCGCGAACCCGCGGATCAGGTCCCGGCAGGTCGCCTGCAGCGAGCGCACGAGGGCGTGCTGGTCAATGCCCGCGATGCCCTCGTCGAGCGGGGCCCGCAGCCGGCGGTGCCGTACTCCGTCCGCGAAGTAGGCGTTGTCCCGCGGGAACATCATCGGGCCCAGTCCGGAGTCCTGGCGAACGACGCCGTCAGACAGCAGCCGCCAGTGCAGGGGATTGCGGGCGAACAGGCGCTCGTTGCGCACCACGTGAAGAATCTCGGGATAGCCCATGACCAGCCAGGCCGGTACACCGGGTTCGAGCTCCACCGGCGCGACCTGCCCCCACCGCTCCCGCAGCACCCGGTAGGCGGCCTGGGGGTCGACGCAGGTGGTGGTCTCCGACAGCGGAGTCAGACCCGTGAAGTCGGACAGCGAATGGCGGGTGGAAATCATCGCTGCGCCCCTGCCAGCCGGGCGGATCCCATCGCGTGCTCGACCAGAGTGATCAGGGCCTGGACCGAGGACTCCTTGTCCAGGGCCCGGCAGGACGTCATCGGCGTATCGGTGGGCAGATCCAGCGCGGCGACGACCTGGTCCAGCGGGATATCCGGCGTATCGGGGAACACATTCACCGCCACGGCGAAGGGCGTGTCGCTCAGTTCCATCTGGTCGAAGACCTCGAAGCTCTCCTCCAGCCTGCGCGTGTCGACCAGGACCAGGGCGCCGATCGCGCCCTCGGCCAGCCCGGCCCAGTGGTCCCAGAATCGTCGTTGCCCCGGAGTGCCGTAGAGATACAGCACGATGTCGCCCCCGAGGGTGATCCGACCGAAGTCCAGGGCGACCGTCGTCGACGTCTTGCGCTCGACGCCCATCAGCGAGTCGACCCCCAGGCTTTGCCGGGTCATCTGTTCCTCGGTACGCAGCGGTACGATCTCGCTCACCGAGTCGATCAACGAGGTCTTGCCGACGCCGAACGGGCCCGAGACCAGAATCTTGACCGATTGGCGCACGGTCGGCGAGACGTATCGGTCCGCCTCGTCACGATCGGCCCCGCGGTGATCAGAGACTACGGAGGCCATGCAGGACCCTTTCGAGAAGCTCGTGGTTCGGGGTATCCGGATCGGCCCCCACCGTGCGCACGGCGAGATGGCCGGTGTCGACCAGGTCCGAGACCATGACCGCCGCGACGCTCACCGGAATCTTCAGGTGGGCGGCGGCCTCGGCCAGCGACAGCATTCCTCGGCACAGCTGCACCAGGGACCGATGCTGACGCGTGGCCGAGGGCGGCAGGCTGGCGTCCGCGTTCGCCACCAGCAGGGTCTCCGGCCGGACCGTGTTGCGGCTGGGGCGCGCCTGGCCACCAGTCAGCACATACGGTCGAATCGGGCCGAGATAGTCCGTGGGGTCGACCACGGCTCAGTGCGGGCGCTCGGCGGAGCTCAACGACTTCTCGCCGATCTTGCGTACCGTCGTGGTCATCTGGTGGGCGACGAGCGCCGGGTCGATCACGGCCTCGGTGATCACACCCAGGTAGGTGCGTTCGCCGGCGCCGCGGAACATCAGCTTGGCGCCGTTGAGCTCGTACACCACGTGGCTGGGAATGCCACCCGCACCATGTTCCGCGGCGACCGCCCTGCCCAGCGACGCCATGGCCGAGCACGCGGCGGCGAGCTTCTCAGCGCCGTCGCGGTCCATGCTGCTGGAGACGGCGGTCACGAAGCCATCGGTGGTGAAGACGAACGCGTGCCGTACGCCTTGCGTCGTCTCGATGTCCTCCACCATCCAGCGGTTGGCGTCGATCCCACGCCAGTGGTCGGTGTGGAGCGTGCCGGTGGCATCGCCGGTCATTCCGTGTCCTCTGCGGGAGTGAGTGGGGCCGGGGGCGGGGTGCGGTCGCCCGTGTCAGAGACGTCGCCAGCGCAAGCGGCGTCCGGTGCGGCGCTCAGAATCGCCGCGAGGAACGCTCCGGCCTCGTCGGCTGACGGCGGCGGCGCGGGCGGGCTCCCGGATGGCAAGGCGGGCGGCGGAGCCTTCTCGGCGAGCGCGGCCTTGCGGGGCGATCGGCGTTGCGGGAGCACCGGTTTCGACGGGCGACCCTCCGCCGCGACCGAGACGGGGTCGCCAGCGGAGGCCGAAGCCGGGGCGGGCGGGGAGACAGCGCCGGGTATCGGGGGCGTGCCGACGGCCGCAGACCCGGCCCGGTGGCGGCCGCGCGCACGACGCGCGGTGGGATTCAACAGCTCGGTCAGCTCGTCGGGCACGAAGACCACCGCCCGGACGCCGCCGTAGACCGACTCGCTGAGATCGACCCGTAGCCCGTGCCGGCGCACGTACTCGCCGACCACCGCCAGGCCGGTCTGCGGCGTCTGGCCGAGATCCGCCACCCGTACGGGCCGGCGCCCTGAGGCGATCTCCCGCGCCTGGTTCAGGCGGAACTCCTCCATGCCCACGCCACCGTCGTCGATCTCGTAGACCACTCCACGCTGCACCGACCGGATCGCGACCAGCACCTCGCTCGTCGACGGCGAGGACTGCGCCGCGTTGGCCAACAGCTCGGCGATGACGCTGATGATCGGTTCGGCGGCGTGCGCGACAACCGCGATGTCCGGGTCGCCGGATGCGTGCACCCGCTGATAGGCGATGATCCGTGAGGCGGCCGCGGTCACGATGTCGGCCACGGCCACTGGCTCCTGCCACTGCTGGCCCGGCGACTCGCCGCACAGCACCGCGAGGTTCTGCGCGTACCGGGCCTGCTGCGCGGCCGCATGGTCCACGCGGTAGCCGCTCTCGAGCACATCCGGTGTCGTCGGATGCGCCAGCACCATGGCCGTGGCTTCTTCCTGCACCCGGTGGGACACGGCCTGCACGTTGCGCGCGAGCCCGACCGTCGCGGCCCGCAGGGCCTCCTCGCGGTCCCGGAAACGATCGTGGACCTGCTCCACCAGCTTCGCGACGACCGCGCCGATCCCGTCCAGCACCCCGACGACCGCCTCGTCACCGGCGGCGTCCGGCAGTGCGGGAACCAGATCACCGGCCGCCAGAGCGGGTAGCTGGTGATCTATGACGAATCGCGCACCCTCCTCCCAGGCGACGATCCGTCGTTCCACGGACCGCAGCGCCTCCCGTGCCTGTCGCAGTGCGTCGCGCAGCTCGACGACCTGGCCGACGATGCCGTCGTAGCGGGCCACGATGTCGGCGTCGCCGTCGAGGACCGCCGGCAACGCGGGCGTAAGGGTGCCCTCGATCAACGCGGGGAGCGCCTCGTGGGAGATGAACGCCAACGCCTGCTCGGCGACCTGCAGCCGCTTCTCCAGCTGACCGATGGTCTCGGCCTGCTCGGCGACGCGCTGATCTCGTCGCGCGAGGTCCGCGGTCAGTCCCTCGGTCCGCTCCTGGAGGCGCCCGAGCTGCAGCTGAGACTCCACCAGCTGGGTGTCCCGTTGGGCCAGCTGCGCACGAAGCTGATCGGCGTGGCCGCGGGCGGCGGCCACCTCCGCGGTCTCCTTCCCGTGCCGGTCGGCGAGACGGGCCGCCAACCCGGCGAGGTACCGCCCGGACATCGACGCGCGGGGCGTCGCTGGCGATGAGGGGTCAGTCATGATCACCTGATAACAGTCGGGTACGGGACAGCGACCGGCGGCTGGCCCGCCAGAACGGCTGGGGCCACCACGGGCTGACCCACGAACCATCGGCCGAATCATCACTTTTTGTAAACGCGGCTTTGTAAACAGTGGGCGGAGTATGTCGTAGAAGGCTGCTCCGAATCGTAGCTGAGAGGCTGACAAGATGAAACCGGGACCCGTCGGCTCGCGTCCTGAAGCGGCGATACAGCGGGTATGCCTGCGGGCTGTGGCGACCTGGTTCGGGAGGTGGATCGCGTCCCGCGCCGCACACGGCAGGCACTTCGACGCCAGCGTGGCCCCACACGGCGCCGGAATGATCGTCGTCTCACCGGTGTCGAGGTCGACCGGGCGCAGCGCCACCGGCCGGATGCACGCGCCCTCCTCGACCGCGACCGCCTCTACGACGTGGCGAGCCAGGGGCTGACGCATCCGGGCCAGCCGTGAACCAGGCCGAGGCTCCTCGGCGCCAGAATGGGCCGGGTCGAGGTCGGCGCCGTCCTGGTCCACGGGGCTCACTGGTCGCCCCACGGGTCGCCATATTCAGTGAGGTCGGGAACCCAGCCATCCGCCCGCCTGCCAGTGCTGGGACGTCGGCCGCCTGCTCGGTGCCATGGCCACGCCAGCCGCCGCCGGCGCCGGACGGGCGGGTCGAGTCCCCAGGACGTAGCCGAAGCCACGTTCGCGGAGGATCTCCACCAAGCGCAGCGCGCACCCCGGACCGGGAACAGGTCCCGGAACGGCAACGTCTCCTTGCGCGGGTGCTGCACCGCCGCCACCACGACCACGCCCGGCGCGCGGCCCTGGGACAGGAACAGCGGCAGCGACGCCGACAGTCGCCTATCACGGCGGTACCGCCTGTAGCCATCAGGCACCCGCCTTGATCGGCGCCCGCGCCACTCCCGACTGGCCACCATCACTGGGCGCGATAAGAGCAGGTACACGAGGTGAGACGACCAAGCTCGCCGTGGCTGAAGGCCGCGTGGATGCTGTACGAGGTTACCTCCGGGCCAATGCAGGACATCCTCAGCGCGAGCCCCGTGTAGCAAGCCCTGCTCCCGCGCGCTCTGGTCGCCCCCAGGTACCGCCGACGCAGCCACACCGCTTTGCCGGCGCTTCTGCCCGGAAGCCTGAGGTCGACCCATGGGCAATGACTCTGGAACGACGGCTGTTTCCTTGCTTGCACCCCTCCGGCGAGTCGGCGAATAAGCAGAGCCCGGGACGTAATTGCCGGCGACGGCGACTACAATCGGCGCCAGTCAAGAGGAGACCGGCCCTGGCACTATCACCTCGTGCACCGCCTGCGCGGCTGTACCTCCCCCGAGCCCTACTGAACCGCTGTGTTCCTCCGGGGTTAGGCGGCGATGGGGCTGACGGCACCGTGGGATATCCGTTCGCGATCGCTCTGATCGGCCTCGTCTCGCCCTCCTGTACGTCTTCAGCAGGAAGCGCTGGCTCTGATCCGACAGACACAGGGAAGCCGGGGACCTCTGGCAGAGGCCGCTCGCGTAGCCCTCTGACCTGCCCCGACATGCTGAACAGGCCGGCGGACCGTCCGTTTCAACGGCGGACGCTCGCCTGCTTTCCGCTGGTTCGCCTGCCGAGCCGCGAGGTTAGGTGGCGGAGCGTCAAGATCAAGAGCTGCGCGCTGGCTCAATGAGCTTGTCGGAGTTGCCGAAGCCTTCGTAGACAGGGACTTGACCTTGACCCTGCGTCAGGGTTTCAGCATGGCGGCATGACCGCTACCACCCCCGCGATCGAGGTCGCCGGACTTACCAAGTCCTACGGCGACCACGTCGTGCTGGACGGCGTAGACCTGACTGTCCCGGCGGGCACCGTCTATGCGCTCCTCGGACCCAACGGCGCCGGCAAGACGACCACCGTCAACATCCTGTCGACCCTGCTGGCCCCCGGTGACGGCGAGATCCGCGTCGCCGGCTTCGACGTACGGCGCGAACCCGGCGGGGTGCGGGCCGCGATCGGCGTCACCGGGCAGTTCTCGGCGATCGACGAGTTGCTGACCGGCCGGGAGAACCTGCGGCTGATGGCCGACCTGGCGCACCTGGACCGGACGACGGCGACCACCGCCGTGACCGTGATGCTGGAGCGCTTCGACCTCGTCGGCGCGGCCGACCGGCGAGCGCAGACCTACTCGGGTGGTATGAAGCGGCGCCTCGACCTGGCGATGACCCTCATCGCCCGGCCCCGACTGATCTTCCTCGACGAGCCGACGGCCGGGCTCGACCCGCGCAGCCGTCGCGACCTGTGGGCGATCGTGCGCGAGCAGGTCGCCGACGGGGTGACGGTGCTGCTGACGACGCAGTACCTCGAGGAGGCCGACCAGCTGGCCGACCGCATCGGGGTCCTCGACGGGGGGCGCCTGGTCGCCGAGGGCACGGCGGCCCAGCTGAAGCGGCGGGTGCCCGGCGGGCACGTGTCGGTGCAGTTCACCGACGCCGTGGGACTGGCCGCGGCGGCGGCGGCACACCCGGAGGCCACTTCCGACGCCGAGGCGCTCACCCTGCAGGTGCCCAGCGACGGCAGCATCGCCGGGCTGCGCCGCGTCCTCGACGGCCTCGACAACGACCGCGTCGCCGGCGTGACCGTCGAGTCCGCCGACCTCGACGACGTGTTCCTCGCGCTCACCGGCCACGCGGCCGAGGCGCCCGCCTCCAGGGAGATCCCCGCATGAGCACCGCCTACACCGTTCATGACTCGGTGACGATGCTGCGGCGCAACCTGCTGCACATCCGTCGCTACCCCTCGTTGTCGGTCATGCTGGTCGCGCAGCCGATCCTGTTCCTGCTGCTGTTCGTGTACGTGTTCGGCGGGACCATGGGCGCGGGCCTTCCGGGCCAGCAGGGCGGCGGAGACCGCGGTGACTACCTGATGTTCATCACGCCGGGCATCCTGATCATGACGGTCGCCAGCGTCGCGCTCGGCACCGCGATCTCGACCGCGAGCGACATGACCACCGGGATCATCGCCCGGTTCCGCACGATGAACATCGCCCGGGTGTCGGTGCTCACCGGCCACGTGCTGGGCGCCGTCCTCAAGACCGCCGGCGCCGTGGTGATCGTGACAGGGTTCGCGTTCCTGCTCGGGTTCCGCTCCGACGCCGGCCCGCTCGACTGGCTCGGCGTGATCGGGCTGCTGGTCCTCATCGCGTTCTCGCTCACCTGGCTGACCGTCGGCATGGGGCTGGCGGCGGACAGTGTCGAGACGGCCAGCAACACCCCGCTGTTCCTCGTGATCCTGCCGTTCATCAGCAGCGCCTTCGTCCCGACCGACGCGATGCCGGCCGGGCTGCGCCAGTTCGCCGAGCACCAGCCGTTCACTCCGATGATCGACACGCTGCGCGCACTCGTCACAGGCGCGCGGCCGGGCTCCGACCTGTGGCTCGCGATCGGCTGGTGCGCACTGATCGCGCTGCTCGGCTACCTCTGGTCGCGTCGGCTGTTCCTGCGCGTGCCCGCGAAATAGGAGACCGACGAAAAGAGGAGACTGGCGCGGTGCTCACGATCAGCCAGCTGGCGTCGTTCGCCGGCGTCACCGTGCGCGCGGTGCGGCACTACCACGCCAAGGGTCTGCTGCCGGAGCCGAAGCGTGACCGTTCCGGCTATCGGCGCTACGACGCCTTCGCCGCCGTCGAGCTCATCAAGATCCGTACGCTCGCCGACGCCGGCGTCCCGCTCGCACGCGTCCACGAGCTTCTCGCCGCGAGCGAGGAGGAGTTCACCGCCGCCGTCGCCGACATCGACCGCCGCCTGCGCGCGGAGATCAGGGAGCGGCAACGGCACCGCGAACGGATCGCGCGGCTCGCGGCCGGAGACAGCCTGGCCCTGCCTCCAGAGGCGGTGGCCTACCTCGACCGGCTGCGTAAGCTCGAATTTTCCGACCTGATGGTCGAAGGAGAGCGGGACGCCTGGATCCTGGTCGCCGCCCAGCTCCCGGAGCACATGCCGCTTTACATGAAGGCGAAGCAGCAGCAGCTCGACGACCCGGCCACGCTCCAGCTCCTCCGCGATCTCGTCGCCGCGGCCAGCTGGGAGGCGGACGACCCGCGGGTGGCGGCTGTAGCCGACCGGCTCGTAGCGCTCTTCGAGGCCGACGCCGAGGGATGGGAGGATCATCAGGCTGAGGGACGGGGGGAGCATCAAGGGGTGATGCCCGCCGAGCTTGCGCAGCTCCTTGACGCTGTATTCCTTGACCTGGTGCCGATCGCCCACCGGCTTCTGGACCTGCTCGAGGAGCGCGGCTGGCGCGGCTGGACCAATCTGGAGCGGATCCGTCCAACCTAGCGTCCAACCTGTCACGAATTCGGCGACGCCGATGCGGTGACGCCGGCAGGGTGGAGACTCCGCTTTCTGGATGAGCATTCCGCTGGTGAAGTCCCGCGCCAGGAGCCGGAAGGGTCTGGTCGGGTCGGCGTTGAAGGAGATTTCCGCCAGCTCGCCGCTGACGTCTACCGGCTCCAGAAACTGCGCTGGTAGCGGCCGGGTGGGGCGGCGTGAGGTCCGGCGGGTGTCTTCGATGCGTCGTGGACCTCCACGTACAGTGCTGGTAAGAGGGTGTCCAGGTCCGTGCCAGGCATGATCTCGACCTTCTGGTGCGGATCCGCTGACTCCCGTCCACCGGGGCGCGCACCGCGGAAGGATTTCATGCAGCCAGCAATCGTCGGGCCGCACGACCCGGACGCCGACACCCTGCCCGGCGGTCAGGGCGCAGCGGTCTTACCACCGCCGACCGGTGACCGTTCCCACGCCGCGGGCGAGGACGGCTCGCCCGCACTTCCCGGGGGAGATCACCAACCGCACCTGGGGCAGCGGGAGCCGGCGGCGGGGACCCCTGTCCCGGGCCCGAGACCCCGCCGGAGGGTCGTGATCGCCGTCCTGGCCGGCGCCGTCGCCGTGCTCGTAGCGGTCCCGATCATCATCTGGGTCACGGGCGGCCACCGCGACCCGGCGCGGAACACGAACGCGGGGCCAGGCGGCTCGGGCTCCCTCGACGGGCAGCTCGGCGAAGGGCATACGCGCGACGACCTGCCGGCGTCCCCGACACTCGCCTCCGACCAGAGGAAAGGGACCCCCGAGGCCGCCCTGCCCTCCACACAACCCACAGGCCGGACCAGGCCCGGTACCGAACCGGTCGTCGTCGCGACGCCACGCGAGGCGACGGCGCAGGGACGGACCCAGCCGGGCGCGCCGGCAGCGCCGGTACAGACTCAGCCGGGCGGAGTGACAGCGCCTATACGGACCCAGCCGGGCGCGCCGGCACCGCCGGCTCCTGTTCCAGCCCCGTCGACGGCCGCCAGTCCTCAATGGCCTTCGGCAGGCTATGACGTCGCGTCGGCTTCGGGCGCGTCTCCCCAGGTGCATGGTTCTGTGACCTGGTTCAACCGGTCAGTCCGAGTGTCCGGGACCATGCGGAGCGGATCGGCCTGCACCCACACCGTCTACACGGGATATGGCTCCCCCACCCAACAACTGGCCCGCTACCAGACGGCAGCGCGGTGTGGCTCGACGGCCGTCGGCGAAACGCTGGACGCGTCCGAGGTGCGGGGCGGGATCGTGACCGTGTACATCGACCTGTATGTCGGCAGCACGCGGGTGGGACGCGACATCTGCACGCGGTCCACGAACCGGTGCACCAGCGGGTGAGGGCACTCGGGGGCCGGGTGCGTCGCCGCGGGCGGCCGCCGACGGTCCGCGAGGACGCGTCTCGGTCAGAACGGCGCAATGACCCCGGTACGCGCGGCCGGTGAGGGGGCGTGTGGCGCCGGCGCCGGGTGCCCGTCGCGGGCGGACTGCCAGCAGGAGGCGCCGAGCCAGCCGATGGAGAGCCCGACGAGCCCGTGCAACACGCTGGTCAGCGCAGTGTCCGGCAGGCGCGCCGCGACCGCGAACGGCGGGAGGGTCAGCAGATAGAGCCACACCGGTGTGCGCGGATGGGCGCCCGCGCGCAGCATGGCGATCCCGAACAGCACGCTGCCGACAGCGAAGACGGCGGCGCTTACCAGCAGCGCGGCGCGGCTCGCCGCGGCGAGGTCGGTGTCGTCGCCGAGCGGGTAGATGACGACGTTGAGGGCGTAGGCGGCCCCACCGAACAGCCCGAGCCCGAGCAGATTGACCGCGAACGCGGTGTCGGCGAATGCCCCCGCGCCCCCGCCCCGGCCCACGGGTGAGGGCCAGGCGTCCGCTCCCGGCCGGCGCGCCACGGTCCCGCGACGCTTTTTGTCCGTGGTCGGCAGGCTGAGGCGCAGCGCCAGCAGCAGCGGAACCGCCAGCGCCGGCGAAACGCCGATGACGAGACTGGTGGCGAGGGTCTCGCCGGTGAACGCTTCGATCAGGCCGGGTACGCCGATGAACAGCCCGGCCGCCAGACCACTGACAGCGCCAAAGCGCAGAAGGAAGACCATGCCAGGACCGTAGGAAGCCGGGGACCGTGCCGACAGTGCCCGTGGACCGCGGACCTGCGGCACCCGAGGTCTCGACCGTGCCGTTGGGCATGGTGCCGTTTCGCATGTTTCGGTGCGCCGCGTCGCCGTCGTACCCTGACGCCGTGTCGCCGCCGGTTCCGTGGGTCGCACCCGTCCTGTATGCCGGCGTACTGGTCGCCGGCGGGTACGCGCGCCTCGCGGACCTGGGTGATACGCGCGTGGTGCCCTTCGTCGGCGGGCTCGCTGCGGCGGCGGTGCTTGATCACGCGGAGCGACGACGGTTCCCGCGGGGGGCTTCACGGCGGGTGGCGGCCGGGCTGCTGGTCGGACGGGCCGCGTTGTTCACGCTGGTCGCGTCCGGTGACGGCGCCGGCCTCGCCCGAGTCCTGTTCCTGCTGCTGCCGTTCACCGCGTACTTCGCGTTCGGCCGCGCGGTGAGCATCGGCGTCGGTGCCTGCTGCGCCGCGGCTGTCATCGCGGCGTTCCAGGTGACCGAACCGCACTGGCACCGGTCGCCGGAACACGTCTCGGACCTGCTGATGTTCCTCCTCGGGTTGGTGCTGACGATCGCGATGGCCGCCGTCGCCGCCGAGGAACGGCGAGCGCGGGCACGCGCGCAGGACACGAACGAGAGGCTGCGGGCGTCGTCGGAGCGGGTGGCCGAGCTGTCCGCGGCGGCGGAACGCAACCGGGTCGCCCGCGACATCCACGACGGGCTTGGGCACCATCTGACCGCGATCTCGGTGCTGTTGGAGCGCGCGGCCGCCTTCCGCGAGCGTGACCCGGTAGCCGCGGCCGCCGCGATCGAGGACGCCCACCGGTCGGCGCGGCTCGCACTCGAGGACGTCCGTCGCTCCGTCGGAGCGCTGCGCGAGGCACCGTTCGGGCTCGCCGCGGCGTTGGCCGAGCTGGCGAGGCAGACTCGGCGCACCGACGACGGCCGGCTGGCCGTGACGGTGCAGACGTTCGGGGACGAGCTCCGGTACCGGCCGGCGGTGCTGATGACGCTCTATCGGGCGGCGCAGGAAGGCCTCACCAATGTTCACCGACACGCGAACGCCACCCGCGCGTCGGTGACGGTCCACTGCGCGCCGACCGAGGCCCGGCTCGTCGTCACCGACGACGGAAACGGGTTCGTGACGGGCACTGGATCCGGGCCTGGCGAGCTGGGGTTCGGCCTGCGGGGCATGCGGGAGCGCGTGGCACTCGTCGGCGGCTCGGTCACGGTCGACAGCGGGCCGGGCCGGGGCACCCGCCTCGCCGTCGCGATCCCCCACCAGGCCGAGCCGGCGCCATGATCGACGCCTCCGGCTCCGGACGAGACACCAACCTCCCCGTCTCGTCCACGCCATCCTCCGGGCCGCCGCCCGTGCGGGTGCTGGTCGTCGACGACCAGCGGCTGATCCGGGAGAGCATCGCCGCGCTGCTCGACATCCAGCCTGGCATCGAGGTCGTCGGCACCGCGGCAGACGGCCGGGAGGCGGTGGAGCGCGCGCTTGACCTCGACCCGGACGTGGTGCTCATGGACGTGCGGATGCCGGTGCTGGACGGCGTCGCGGCGGCGACAGAGCTGGCCGGGCGGGCGCCGGACTGCCGGGTGGTGATGTTGACGACCTTCGACGACGAGGAATACGTGGTGCGTGCCCTGCGTGCGGGCGCCACCGGCTACCTGCTCAAGGACCGGCCGGCCGCCGAGCTCGCCGCCGCCGTCCGGCTGGCCCAGGCCGGCGTCGTCCAGTTCGATCCGGCCGCCGCCGCCCGTCTCACCGCGGCCCTGGACCGCGGTTCTCCCCTTCCGCGAGACCACGCGGAGAAGGAAACGCCCACCGCCACCGGGGTCCCTGGCATGTCATCCGCGGCTGGCTGGCCGGCCACCGGGCCGACGGTCCTGGGTCTGACTCCCCGGGAGATCGATGTCCTCCGGCAGGTCGCGACCGGGCTGAACAACCGGGAGATCGCGGCCCGGCTCCATCTGAGCGAGGGGACCGTGAAGAATCACGTCTCGCGCATCCTCGACCGTCTCGGCCTGCGTGACCGTACCCAGGCCGCCCTCTACGCCCGTGACCACGACCTGCTCTGACCTGCTCGCCGTTGTTGGCGTTCGTGCTGTCTATCGGAGGAATCGGGTTGGGGGCCCGCCGGGGCGTTGCAGGAGCCCGCGGACGGTCGCCGCCGTCAGTTCGTCGTCTTGGCTGGTGGTGGGGATTTGGAAGTCGGCGATGCGTACGGTGGGTAGCCAGCCGTGCTGGGGAGGGACGAGGTCGGCGAGGGCGTCGCGGAAGGCGCGTTGCCGGTGTCGTCCCCCGGGGCCGGGGAACAGCGGTGGGCATGGCCTGGCGAATCCACCGCCCGGTTCGCGGCCGGTGAGTTCCTGTGACCGTCGCAGCCAGCGGTGGGGGTCGTAGCCGAGGGCGATGTCGGCGGGGTAGTGCGGGAAGGTCGCGGCGCGGGCGGCGGTGAAGTGCTGGCGTTCGTCGATCTCTATGGTCTGCTGGCTGCCGTCGGGGTAGCGAGCGATGATGTCGAGGCGTCGACGTTTGCGGGGCGGGGCGGTCTCGGGTAGCTCCTGGCCGGTGAGTGCGCGGTAGATGGTGGTCAGGGGCGTCCAGGCGGCGGCGCATTCCGCGCGGCCGGGGCGCAGCAGCCACGGCGGGCACACCTCCACGTCGAACTCGGCGTCGAGGATCTTCTCCAGTGCGGTCGTGACCCGTTGCTGGGGTCGAGGTGCGCTCTCCAGGTCACTCACGCGGCGACGTCTGCGGGTGTCGCGTGGATGGTGGTGTCGACCTGCCCCGGGTTACCAGAGGTGCTCGTACAAGTAGTCGAAGGCATGGCCCGTTTATAGCGGTACCTGCTGACAGTTCTTCGGGGCGACCACGGTGATCACCGTGGTCGGCTACCGATCGGAGGTCGGGTGCGGGCCACGAGATCGCGGGCGGCCTCGGGCCAGTCGGGGAGCTCGAACACGAAGCCCGCGTCGAGCAGCCGTCCCGGCACGACGCGGCGGCTCTTGAGCAGTAACTCGGTGTCGCTGCGCACCACGAAGGCGCCGATCTCGGCCATCCAACGTGTGGCGGGTAGCCCAACTCGAACACCTGAGGCTCTGCGCAGGCCGGCCATGAACTCGCGCAGGGGCAGGGGACTGGGCGACGCGAGGTTGAACGGTCCCGTGAGTTCATCGCCGGCCAGCAGGAACTCGATCGCGCGCGCGAAGTCGCGGTCATGTATCCAGGACATGTACTGTCGGCCGCCGGCGACCGGCCCACCCAGGCCGAGACGGGTCAGGCGCCACAGCATGTCGAACGCCCCGCCCCGCCCCGGGGCCATCACGATGCTCGTGCGCAGCGCGACCGTGCGAGTATGCGGAGTCAGCGCGTCCGCCTGCGCGCGCTCCCACCGCCGGGCGATGTCGACGCTGAAGGCCCAGTACGCCGGCACACCGGGCTCGGCGCCACCGATGATCCCCGTCACCTCGTCATTGGCCCGGTCGTGGCTGTGCGCGTAGATCGTGGCGGTGCTCATCTGTAGCCACACCCGGGGTGGTCTGGCCGCCCGGGCGATTGCCTCGCCCACAACGATGGCGGCGTCCACCCGCGAGGCCATCATCTCCCGCAGGTTGGCCTCGGTGTAGCGGCAGCTCACGCTGCGCCCGGCCAGGTTGATCACAGCGTCGGCGCCGTCGACCTCGGCCGTCCAGTCCCCAGCGGTCCGCCCGTCCCACCCCACGGTGCGCGCCCCGGGCACACGGACATCTGGACGCCGGCTCACGACGACCACCTCATGCCCCGCGCCGTCGAGAGCGCGGGCAAGCAGAAGCCCCAGGTGCCCGGTACCACCCGGCATGACAATCTTCACGGCGCCGGCCTCCACTCAGAGCCCCGGGCAGCGAATTTCGCCGACCTGGACCTTCGGCGAAATCCTAGTTCTCGTCGGCGCGCGAATCGCGGATCCGGGCTGCCGGTCGGTGTCCCACCGGAGCTGGTCGGGCGGCGGCCGGGGTCTGTTCGCGACACAGGCTGCCCAAAGGCAGCCATGGCCCGGAGGCGTGCGTCCCGCGTTTCATCCTGGCGGATCGTGCTGCACGGGGGAGGCGTTGTGGTGTCGGAGATACGCAACCTGAGGCTGGAGGTCAGGCCGGATCATCTGTTTCGCGGGCTCCGTGAGTCTCCCACGGCCAGGGTGGGTTGCGCCCCACTGGATGGGACAACCTCATGGGCATCTATGCGACAGAGCTCTGCCGCCGTGACGCCGATCGGCGGTCCCCGGAATAGCTGGAGAAGCTCGGCAGGCGGCAACCGGGTGGGCGGGGACAGCTGGCGCGTGACCCGCGACTGAGGATTGCCCGCATGACCGGGTCCCCGCGTAGCCCGCGTGGCGGCGCGCGGCCAGGGAGATCAGGGCTTCTTCGCTACCCCGCAGTGGACGTCGAGCGGCAGTGGGGTGGCGGCGGGCCCGGGGCGCCAGAGGGGGGTGGAGACGACGCCGGGCTCGACCAGGTCGAGCCCGGCGAAGAAGGCGGCGATCTGCTCGGGTGTGCGTGAGTGGTAGGCGTCGGCGCCGGAGTCGCTGTAACGGTCGAGGGCCTCGTCCCGGGCCGGGCTGGAGGTGCCGTCGTTGAGAACGAGGTAGCTGCCGGACGGCAGGGCGTCGACGAGGCGCCGCACGAGGGAGATGGCGTCGTCGAACTCGGCGACGTGGCCCATGATGCCCAGCAGCATGAGGGCCACGGGCGCGGTCAGATCGAGGGTCCGGGCAGCGGCTTCGATGATGGCCTCGGGATGGCGCACGTCCGCGTCGAGATAGGCCGTCGCCCCCTCGGGAGAGCTGGCCAGCAGGGCGCGGGCATGCGCCAGGACCATCGGATCGTTGTCCACATATACGACGCGGGAGTCGGGCGCGAGCCTCTGGGCGACCTCGTGGGTGTTGTCGGCGGTCGGTAGACCGGTGCCGACGTCGAGGAAGTGGCGAACGCCCGCCTCGGTGACCAGGAAGCTGACCGCGCGGGTGAGGAAGGCGCGGGAGGCGCGAGCGACCTCGACGATCGCCGGGAAGATCTCGTACACCTGGTCGCCGGCGGCACGGTCCGTCGGATAGTTGTCCTTCCCGCCGAGCCAGTAGTTCCACACCCGGGCCGAATGCGGCACGGACGTGTCAATCGTGGACAGCTCGGCCATCAGGATGCTCCAAGGGGCAGTTGATCCGCATGACGTCTGTGCTGAGCGCATTCTAGTCGACACGGGGAGCCATCGCCCTTGTTGGCGGGGGCGATGGCGGCGGTGCCGCCACGACCCGTCGCGTCGGCGGCCATGAAGATCGCGCATCGACGCGTGGCCTGGCGGGTGCGCCGGGCGGTGAGCCGTGGCGAGCGTCCCGTAACGGTGCTCACCGCGGCCCTCCGCCGGGCTGTCCGGCCGCCGGCCCAGCGCGGACCAGGACTCACATGTCCGGGCGGGCGGCGCGTGGACGGGCGCGGACAGGTGTCTGCGTCAGGGTTGGCCGGGGCGTAGTTCGACGAACAGGCCCTCACAGTCAGCGCAGAGCACGTCGCCGTCGCGAAGCTCCCCGCGCAGGAGGCGCTTGCGGCCCTCCTCGCGGTCGAACCGGATCTCCACCCGCAGGTCCCGGTCGATCGGCGTGATCGAGCGGTAGTTCACATGCAGATAGGCCGTGCGTGCGACCGGCCGACCGCCGGAGTTCGCGAGACGCCCGAGGATGTCGTCGAACATCAGCGGGATGGTGCCCCCGTGCGCGGCGCCGTTGCCACCGAGGTGAAAGCGGCTGAACCGGACGCGACCGCGAAGCGTCGTCTCGTTCTCCGACAGAATCTCCACCACCGGCAGCAGCGCGGAGCCGCGGCCCGGCACCTCGCGCAGCGAGCCGGCGAGCTGGGACCACTCGTCCCGGGCCGTCGGTTCGAGCCGGTCGGCGATCGCGGTCAGACCGCGGGTCACCTCGGCGACCATCGCGGCATCCGGGACGGCGGCGGTGATCCGGTCCTGCAGGAGCCGCATCGCCTCGATCATTTCCGGATAGCCGGCTGGCGGGACGGGCCTTTCCCGCGGCTTCCACCAGTTCGGCCGCCGCCCGCCGCTCCTGGCCGATACAGTCCCGTCCACCCGCGTCTCCCCGCCGGCGCGCAGCCGGCGACCGTCGCCGCTGCCGTGCCAAAGGCCAGGCTATGGAGGATGACCGTCCTCGCGACGCCGTCAGTGATGCGGCTATCTTCGCGGCACCGATCGCCGTGTGTGTTCTACCGCGCCAGAGTGTGATATACACATTGCGATAGATTGAGAACTGTCCGTATTGATGCTCGATGGCGGGTTTAGTTTCTCGCGCGTTTGGGCATGGCGGTGCCACCATCGGTCACCCGGCCGATGGGAGATACGCCCCGGGGCGGCGTGGCCCGGTTGTCGGTGGCGGAGTGGGACAGCATCTGGCCATCGTCGGCTCGTGCCTGTGTGTCGCCCCTGGTAGCGCGACATGAGGTGGTGAGTGCGGCCCGTGAGAACCCGACCGTTCCGTAGGCCTCGAGAACCTCATCGGGCATCCAGGCGATTCGGTCGCCGGCCGAAAGCGGTGGAACCCGGCCATGATGGCGGTCCCGAAGAGCGGCCCGGCCGCGGCGGAAGGTGCGGGGCGGGCGGACGAGTCCGCCGATCGCCCGCCGCGGCGGGCGCGCTGGCGCTGGTCGCGGGGGCGGCGCTGGCCGGGTGCGGGAGTTCCGGCGGCGGGGGTGACGGACGCGGCGCGGCGGCGCTGAACTGGTACGTCTACAACGAGTCGTCGGGGTCGTTCGCGAAGGCGGCGGCGGACTGTTCGGCGGCGTCGAACGGGCGGTACCGGATCAGCATCAACGTGCTGCCGAACGATTCCGACGGGCAGCGCCAGCAGCTGGTCCGCCGGCTCGCCGCCCAGGACTCGTCGATGGACATCCTCACGCTGGACGTCACCTGGACTCCCGAGTTCGCCGAGGCCGCCTGGGTCGAACCGTTCGACCAGGCGGAGTCGACCCGGCTCACCGACGGAATGCTGCCCGTCGCGGTCCAGACCGGCACCTGGGACAACCAGCTCTACGCCGTTCCGCTGAACACGAACGCCCAGCTCCTGTGGTATCGCAAGGATCTGGTGCCGCGGCCGCCGAAGACCTGGGACGAGATGCTGGCGGACGCGAAACGGCTGGCGGCGCAGGGCAGGCCGCACTACGTCGAGGTACAGGGCGCGCAGTACGAGGGCTACACGGTGCTGTTCAACTCGCTGGTGGCGTCGGCCGGTGGCCAGATCCTCAGCGATGACGGCACCAGGGTGGCGCTCGGCCCGCCGGCGGAGAAGGCCGTCGAGGCGATCCGGGCGCTGGCGCATTCGCCGGCCGCGGACCCGTCCTGGTCGAACCAGCGGGAGGACGACAACCGGCTCGCGTTCGAGACCGGCTCGGCCGCCTTCCAGCTCAACTACCCGTTCATCTATCCGTCGGCGAAGCAGAACAATCCGAAGCTGGCCGCCCAGATCGGCTGGACGCAGTGGCCGACGCTGGTTCCCGGCCAGCATTCACACAGCACGATCGGCGGCTACAACCTCGCGGTCGGCGCCTACAGCCATCATCGGGCCGAGGCGGCCGCGGCGATCGGCTGCCTGACCGGCCGGCAGAACCAGATCCGCACCGCCATCGATGGCGGCCTACCGCCGACGCTCAAGGATCTGTACACGGACAGGAAGTTCATCGACGGCGGTTATCCGTTCGCCCCGGCCATCCACGAGGCGCTGCAGAACGCCAGCGTCCGGCCGCGGACACCCGCCTACCAGAGCGTGTCGCTGCAGATCGCGCACATTCTGTCGCCGCCCACCTCGGTGAGCGTCGGGCGGCTCGCGGACCTGCGCGGGGCGATCTCCGACGCCCTCGACTCGAAGGGACTGGTGCCGTGAGCGCGGGTGCGAAGGCGCCGCTGTCGGCCGGGGCGCGGGCGCAGCGGCGGCTCGGGTGGGCACTGTGCGCGCCGGCCGTCGTCGTCATCCTGGCGGTGACGGGATATCCGATCGGGTACGCGGTCTATCTGTCGCTGCAGCGGTACGACCTGCGTTTCCCGGGCGACTCGAAGTTCATCGGGCTGGCGAACTACGGCACCGCGCTGACGTCGTCGCTGTGGTGGCAGGCACTCGCGGTGACCGCGATCATCACGGTGATCTCCGTGGCGATCCAGTTCGTGCTGGGCATGGCGTTGGCCCTGGTGATGCACCGGGCACTGATCGGCCGCGGCCTGGTCCGCACGGTGATCCTCATTCCGTATGGGATCGTCACGGTGGTCGCCGCGTTCGGCTGGCGGTACGCGTGGACACCGGACACCGGCTACCTGTCCGGCCTGTTCGGCGACGCGACCCCGCTGACATCGCAGGTCTGGGGCATCGCGGTCATCATTCTGGCCGAGGTGTGGAAGACGACGCCGTTCATGGCGTTGCTGCTGCTCGCGGGCCTGGCGCTGGTGCCGGAGGAACTGCTGCGGGCGGCGAAGGTCGACGGCGCGACCGCCTGGCAGCGGCTGACCCGGATCATGCTGCCGCTGATGAAACCGGCGATCCTCGTCGCGGTGCTGTTCCGGGTGCTCGATTCCTTCCGCATCTTCGACAGCATCTACGTGCTGACCGCCGGCGCGTACGACACCCGGTCCGTGTCGATCCTGGGCTACGACAACCTGTTCACCGCGCTGAACCTGGGCGTCGGCTCGTCGTTGTCGGTACTGATCTTCCTCGTCGTGGCGCTCGTCGCGTTCATCTTCGTCAAGGGGTTCGGCGCGGCCGCGCCCGGTGGGGAGGACCGCTGATGGCCACCATCGCCACCACACCCGACGCCCCCGGCGGCAGCAGCGGTGCCGGCGCGGGCGGCAGGACCATCCGGGCACGCGGGCCGCAGCGGGACCGCAACGCCATGCTCGGCTGGACCGCCGCGAACCTGCTCATCATCGCGGTGTCGCTGGTTCCGCTGCTGTGGCTGGTGTCGTTGTCGTTCAAGGCGCCGGCGAGCATCACCGACGGCCACTTCATCCCCCGCCACTGGACCCTGGAGAACTATCGCGGGATCTTCCGTGAGTCGCTGTTCACCCGGGCGCTGCTGAACAGCCTGGGCATCGCACTCATCTCCACGGTACTCGCGGTGATCCTCGGCTCGATGGCCGCCTACGCGATCGCCCGCCTGGACTTTCCCGGCAAGCGGGTGCTCATCGGACTGACCCTGCTCATCGCGATGTTCCCGCAGGTCTCACTGGTCAGCCCGCTGTTCAACCTGTGGCGGCAGATCGGCATCTTCGACACCTGGATCGGGCTGATCATCCCGTACCTGACGTTCTCGCTGCCGCTCGCCATCTACACGCTGTCGGCGTTCTTCCGGGAGATCCCCTGGGATCTGGAGAAGGCGGCGCAGGTCGACGGAGCCACCCCGGCGCAGGCATTCCTGCGGGTTATCGCCCCGCTGGCCGCGCCGGGCATGGTGACCACCGCGATCCTGGTGTTCATCTTCTGCTGGAACGACTTCCTGTTCTCGATCTCGCTGACGTCGACGGAAAGCTCCCGGACGGTCCCCGCGGCCATCGCGTTCTTCACCGGCGCGTCGCAGTTCGCCCAGCCGATCGGGTCGATCGCGGCGGCGGCGGTCGTCATCACCATTCCGATCATCATCTTCGTGCTGTTGTTCCAACGTCGGATCGTCGCCGGGCTGACCTCCGGCGCGGTGAAGGGATAGGCCCGGGCCATGGCGGACATCGTGCTCGACCACGTCACCAAGCGGTATGCGGACGGCCAGCTCGCGGTGGACGACGCGAGCCTGTCCATCGCCGACGGCGAGTTCGTCATCCTCGTCGGCCCGTCCGGCTGCGGGAAATCGACCACCCTCAACATGATCGCCGGCCTGGAGGACATCAGCTCCGGCGAACTGCGCATCGGCGGGGCGGTGGTCAACGACCTGGCCCCGAAGGACCGCGACATCGCCATGGTGTTCCAGAGCTACGCCCTTTACCCGCACATGTCGGTGCGCAGGAACATGGGCTTCGCTCTTGAACTGGCAAAACGACCGAAGAGCGAGATCAACCAGAAGGTCGAGGAGGCCGCCCGCGTCCTCGACCTCACCGAGCACCTGGACCGCAGGCCGGCGCAGCTGTCCGGTGGGCAGCGGCAGCGCGTCGCCATGGGCCGGGCGATCGTCCGCTCGCCGAAGGCGTTCCTGATGGACGAGCCGCTGTCCAACCTGGACGCCAAGCTGCGGGTGCAGATGCGCACCGAGGTGTCCCGGCTGCAGAACCGGCTCGGCACCACCACCGTGTACGTCACCCACGACCAGACCGAGGCGATGACGCTCGGCGACCGGGTCGCGGTGCTGCGCTCGGGCCGGATTCAGCAGGTCGGGACGCCGACCGAGCTCTACGGCCGGCCGGCGACCGTGTTCGTCGCCGGCTTCATCGGCTCACCGGCGATGAACTTCGTCCCGGCCACCGTCGAGGAGGGGGAGCTGCGGACCCCGCTCGGCACGATCAGCCCGGACGACCGGCAGCGCCGCCTGCTGGAGGGCTGGTCGGGGGGCGCCGCCGGGCGCCGGGAACTGATCGTCGGGGCGCGCCCCGAGCACTTCGAGGACGCCGCCCTGGAGTCGGTCACCGGCCGCCCTGGCCTGCGGTTCACCGTTCCGGTCGACGTGCTGGAGCGGCTCGGCTCCGACAGCTACGCCTACTTCACCCTCGACGGCGGCCGGGCCAGCATCGCTGACCTCGACGAACTGGCCCATGACGCCGGCACCGTCGACCTGGCCAGCGGCGCCGAACAGATCGTCGCCCGGCTCGACGCGGCCAGCCGGATCCGGGAGGGCGAGAACGCCGAGCTGTGGCTGGACACCACCCAGCTGCACCTGTTCGACCCCGACACCGGCCACAACCTCGCGTGCAAAACGGACCACTGCGACGGCACGGCAGGGGACGGACTCAATACCAGCGGAGAAGGGTGAGGAAATCCGTGCTCGCGTGCACACACGAGCCGAGTACCAGGGCTGTGACGACGGTCGACATGAGGAGCCAGGCCGGGGAGCCGGTCGCGCGGGGCGGCCCGGCGAGCAGGGCGGCCATCCGCTCCGGCACCGCACCGCGATCGAATCCGCACGCGGTCGGTCCCGCACCGAATCCGGGCGCGAGCTCCCGATCGGGCATCGAATCGGGCATCGAATCGGGCTTGGTGGCGGATCCGGTGGCAGACGCGTTGGCCCGCGGAGCTGTACCTGAGGCGCGCAGGGTCGCGAGCGCGGCCTTGCCCAGGGCCCGGGCGAGCACGGTCCGCTGGCCCGCCGGCTGGGCGGCCCGCTCGTCCGCCCAGCGTTCGCACGCCGCCTCGACGAGCTGGGGTAGGCGCCGCAACAGCGGGTCGGTCGCCGCGCAGCACGCGACCACCAGGCGCAGCCAGTGATGGCGGCCGGCGAGATGAGCCTGTTCGTGGGCGAGGACCGCGGCCCGCTCGGCGGCGTCGAGGCAGTCGACCAGGCCAGTTGTGATCATGATGCGGCTACCCGTCACGCCGCCGATCGCGCAGGCGTCGGGCAACTCGCCGGCAACCACGTGCACCCGCCCGGCGGGCAGGCGCCGGACCAGCCGCTCGGCCCGGGCCAGCTCGCGGGCGAGCCGGACCGTCGCCACCACCAGCGTCACGACCGCGATCGCGACGACGGCCGACGCGCAGGCACCGACCGCGGCGGGTGGCAGCTCGGCCGTCCGCCCCGGCCCTGGCACCGGCAGATCCAGGCGATGCCCGAGGGACGGCAGCCGTTCCGCCAGGCTCGTCGCGAGCAGCGCCAGCGACCACAGCCAGCCGACCGCGGCCACCGCGGCGGTGCCGGTCAGCACCCCCGGCCGCACCCGGTAGGGGATCCGCCGGGCGAGCGCCGGTGCGCCGCACACGACGGCCAGGTTCATCAGCAGCGGCACCCAGACCATGTACCTCATCGCGGACCGGACTCGCGGGTCCCGCCGGGCCCGGACCAGCCGGACTCATGGCTCCCGCCGGACTCGGTCCCGCCGGACCCGTGGGGGGCGTTTTCGGCGGCCGCCAGCAGGGAGAGCAGGGTGGCCTCGTCGTCGGGCGTCAGGCCGGCGACGAAGTGGCTGAGCACCACCGCGCGCCCCCGCCCGTCGCCCAGCAGGCCGCGCATCCGGTCGGCGATCTCCGCGGCGGCGGCGGCCGCGGGCGCGTAGGCGTGGCCGCGACCGGCGGCCGTCCGGTCGAGCAGGCCCTTGCCGTGCAGCCGAGCCAGGGTCGTCGCGACGCTCGTGTAGGCGAGCTCCAGCCCGTCGCCGGCGAGTGCCAGCTGGGTCTGACCGGGGGTGAGTGGGCCGTCCGCATCCCACAACACGCCGAGCACCGCGGACTCCAGCTCCCCGGCGACCCGGCGGTGAGGCTCCCTGCGCCGCATGCCGCAGCAGTCTACCCGCCGACTACGACAGTGGTAGTAGCTACTATCGGCGTAGTACTACTGCGATAGTTGTCAACGGACGAAGGGAGCCTCGATGGGGCCCACCCAGATCAACGGCCTGCCCGCGCACCCGCTGCTGGTCCACCTGGTCGTCGTGCTGGTGCCGCTCGCGGCCCTGATGGCGATCGTCTCGGCGCTGTGGCCCGCCGCGCGTCGGCGGCTGGGCGTGCTGACGCCGCTGGTCGCGCTGGTGGCGCTGGTGAGTGTGCCGCTGACCACGCACGCCGGGGAGTGGCTGGAGGCGCGGACGCCGCCCGACCCGCTCGTGGCACGTCACGCGGAGCTCGGGGATCAGCTGCTGCCGTGGGCGGCGGGGCTGTTCGTGCTGGCGGCGGCGGGCTGGCTGTGGGCGCGCCGTCCCGTTCCCGACGGGCAGGACCAGGTCAGGCCCGCCTCGGGCCACCGTGCCGGCGTGGGCGACGGCCTGCGAGGCAACGCGGTGATGGTCGTGATCGCCGTGCTCAGCGTCGTGGTCGCCGTCGGCTCGGTCGTGCAGGTCTACCGGATCGGTGACAGCGGCGCGAAGGCCGTCTGGCACGGTGCCTACACCTCCCAGGTTCCCGTCGAACCGCAGGTTCCCCCCGCGCGAGAGGGTCAGACGCCCGCGCCGCTGAGGCGGCGGTAGCGGGCCAGGCGGCGCATCCCGTCCGGATCGGGGCGGCCGTCCGGCGACGGGCGCAGGGCGGCCTCGAGCCGGGCGCGGACGGTCGGCTCGTCGAGACCCATGCCGATGGCGACCAGTCCGTGCGGGCCCTCCATGACCGCTCTGGCGGCGACGTGGAGCTGGCCACCGACCACGTTGACGACATGACCGGCGGTGCCGCGGCCGGTGTCGACGACCAGGGTGCCCTTGAGGCGGTACACGTCGGCCGGCAGATCC
This sequence comes from Frankia sp. RB5, assembly GCF_059816245.1. Lineage (NCBI taxonomy): Bacteria > Bacillati > Actinomycetota > Actinomycetes > Frankiales > Frankiaceae > Frankia > Frankia sp. RB5. Next base: position 33,340 of record NZ_JCBATA010000019.1, on the reverse strand, counting down.
TCGAGCAGATCGACCAGCGGGCCGGGATCGACCGCGTGCGCCGCGGGGACGGTCACCGACACGGCGTGGTGGTGCGGGCCGCCCTCGTCGACGTGCGCGTGGTCGTGCTCGTCCCGGGCGGCGGCGGCGAAGGGTAGCTCGTCGATCGGGTCGTACGGGGTGGCCGCGTCGAAGACGAGGGCGGGGTCGATGCGCCCATGGGTGGTGGTGACGACGTGGGCGTGGGGGTTGCTCGCGCGCACCCGGTGGGTGATCCGCGCGAGTGTCTCGTCGCGGCCCGCGGGTGGCAGCCGGTCGACCTTGTTGATGAGGACGAGCGAGGCCGACGCGAACCGGGCCGGGGGCAGGCCGCCGGGGTCGACGGTGTCGAAGTAGGCGGCGGCGTCGATCACGTCGACGAGGCCGCCGGGCCGGATGCGGCGCACGCCGCTGAAGCGGATGAGGCGGGCGAGGTTCGGCGGGTCGGCCACCCCGCTGGCCTCCACGATCACCGCGTCGAGCCGCAGCCGCGGCTGGCTCAGCTTCTCCAGCGCCTCGTCGAGCCCGTCGGTGTCCGGCAGGCAGCAGACGCAGCCGCCCGCGATCGACGCCGGCTCGTCGATCTGGCCGCTGACCAGCGCCGCGTCGACGTTGATCGCCCCGAAGTCGTTGACGACCACCCCGAGACGAGCCCCCGGCGCCCGCAGCAGGTGGTTGAGCACCGTCGTCTTGCCCGCGCCCAGATACCCGGTCACCGCGATCACCGGCACCCGAGCTGCCATTGCGCCGCCTCCTCTGTCCGCCGACCTGCCGACCTGCCGAGCATAGATAGATCGCGGACCGGCTCGGTCGAGGCTTCGCTCCCGCGACCGCGACGGTGCGCAGGGCGGTGACACGCCGCGGCAGGGCTGTGAATCTGCCCACGGACCAACCTCGTACTTTTCTGGTGTGGCGCGTCTTGGCCGTGTTTACTCTTGCCATTGTTCCGGCGTCGCGGGCATCGCTGCCGCCCGGCATTCGCCCACTGCCGGAGCGCTCGATGGACAGGGGTGGCCGTTTCTTTTCTTGTCAATGCGCAGGGGCAGTGGGTTCGGGGGTTGGCATCCGGATGTCTCCACCTGGCGGGTCGGGTTCCCGACAGTACGGCCGACATCGCATCGGCCGGTATCGGCTGAGCCTTGTCACGGCGTTCGCGGTTCTGGTGGCCCTGGCCCTTTCGCTTGCGGGCTGCGATGGTGGTTCGACCAGGGATTCGTCCACGCGCGTGGCGACGGTGGCGCGATTCGAGATCTCCTACGCGGCCGCCGCCGACCTGCTCGGCGGGCTGGCGCCGGCGGATGCCGACGAGCAGCTGCGGGACTGGACGAGCACCGCGCTCGCCGCGCGCCTGAATCTGGACACGGCGACCTTTCTCGCTTCGGCCTACGACACGCTGCCCGTGCGAGACCCGGGTTTCGCGGACCTGGCGCGCCAGCAGGTCGGGCCGGGCCGGCTGCTGGCCGCCGGCCGGGGTACGGCGCACGTCCTCGTCCAGGCCGGCGATCCGCACGAGGCGCGCACCATCGGCCTCCTGCTCGACCAGTACCGGACCGATCACGGCTCGGACCCGGATCAGGTCGCGATCGACCGCTACCAGCTCCGATCCGACCTCGACACGATCGAGGTGACCGTCGGCGCTGCCCGGCCGACGCGGGACGTCCGCGCCGCTCACGGCTACCTCACCCTGCGGGTCGACACAGCCGGCGGTCTCGCGGACTTCCTGGCCCGGATCCAGGACCTGTCCGAGCTCAGGAAGGACGGGTCGAAGATCTGGGCGAGCGGCTGGCACTGGCCGGACGTGCCGTCGGCGCCGATCGACGCCGCCGACGTGTCGGCGATCCAGGGCGGCTACCCGGTGGCCGCCGGCCGTCAGCCACCCGGGTTCTCGCTGGATCCGGCCGCCGGACCGCAGCCGAACGACGAGGGCTTCGCGGCCGTGCACACCCTGATCCCGGACCTCGACCAGAACCGCGTCCGGGCCGTCCTCACCGATCAGGCGGTGCGCGTCAGCGTGCGCACGCAGGTGCGCGACGCGCTCCTGCAGGGAACCCCCGCGGGCGACGCGCTGCGCCGCGACGGCCTGCCGACCGACCGCACCCAGCTGTGGGCGCTGCTCAACCTCACCGAGGGAAACCCCGTCTACAGCCAGGCCCGGTATGAGGGCGGTCTGGCCCGGACGAACGTCGGGATGACCCTTTTCTATACCGACTACGTCGCGAAGAACTGGGTCGCCGGGGTGGGCAGCGGCGTGCCGGGCAGGGCGGTCGGCGGATTCGTCCCCGATTCCGAGGCGCGGACGCCGTGGAGCCAGTGCCCGGCCGCGACCGATGCTCACGAGGAGCGCGGGCGGCTGTGGTTCGGGCAGAACGACGCCGCCTTCGCGAGTTCTGGAGACCGGTTCGAGCTGGGCGGGCAGGCCACCCGGCTGTTCGCGCGGTCGAACGGCGCCGGCGGCGGCGAGGTCGAGCCCAGCTTCTCCTTCGGGCGCGGACTGCGGTACTGGGACCAGCACTACCAGGCGATCGCCGACTACGAACCGCAGTACGCCCGGCTCGAACAGATCATGCGCTGGAGCGGCGCGCTGGAATGGCTGCGCGGCACGGGCGCCGCCCTGCCCGCCGTGCCCGACGGCGAGGTCCATCATTCCGACCTCACCTTCGACTCCTGGTACGCGCACAACACCCGGCTGCGGGAACGGTCGCCCATCCCGTTCGTCTCCCCGGCGGCGGCGGGCACGGCCGAGTCGGTCATCCCGACCCCGACGAGGACCTACGGCGACTGCGGCCTTGTCGGCATCGAGGGCGGCGTGTCCCTCGGACACCTCGCCGAACGGACCGGCGGCCGCGACTACCACGCCGACCTGCCCGACCCGCTGCGCCGGGCCGGCCTGTTCGACGAGACGTCGCACGCCGACCCGCGCACCGGCGACGGCTCCATCACCGAGCTGGCCATCGACGACAGCGGCAGGACCGCCGGGCGGGTCCAGCGCACGATCTCCACCACCGGCGACCGTTCGACGGTCAGGATCGACGCGTCGGCCCGCGCGGACATCCCGTTCGGGCCTGTGCGGATCTGGCGCTCCGCCGCCGCCGACCGCACGCTCACCACCACCGTGACCGCCGGTCGGGGCCATGTCTCCCAGCAGGTCGGTTACCAGGGCCACGACCTAGGAACACTCGACGCCCGCAGCGACGCCGACGTCGTCACGATCCAGTGGCGCCGCGGCGCCGTCGACCGGGCCCTGCGGGCCCTGCGGCTCGTGCAGGACCGGTGGGGCGCCCGTCTTCCCGCCGACCTGAGCCTCGGGTCCGTCGGCCTGACCACCTACCGTGATCCCATCGGGACCCTGCTCGCCAAGACTGGCGGCCCCGGTGACCCCTGGCTCTCGATCACGAACGGCACCCGGCCGCCCGGCGACGACCTGGCATTCCGGATCGGCGGGCCGGATCCGAACCACGGCACGCCGACTTTCGCCCAGGCGGCGTTCGTGACCGCGCCGAAGCCGCACGACGCGCAGACCTGGTGGGACGTGCGGCCGGCCACCGGTGACCACGGCGCCCAGGCGGTGTTCGCGCCACCTCCGAACGGCACCGGATCGCGCGTGCGGGTCACCACGCCGGACGGCGCGACCGCGACGATCTTTCCCGTCGGCGACCACGTGTTCGTCCCGGCCGGCGATCCCATCCTCGGACCGAACGGTCTCGCGCAGGGAGCGGCGCTGCTGGCCGAGTTCCCCCGGGTCGCCCGGGCGATGGCGGACGCGGCCAGGACGAAGGACGGCCTGCTGCGCGGCGTGCCGCTCGGCGGGGACGGTGTCGCGCTGGCCGCGGACGACCACATCGAGCTGCTACCCGCCGACCATCCCTGGGCGGAGCGGGTCGCCCGGGCCGTCGCGGCCGATCCCCGCTACGCGACGCCGCTCATCCGGATCGTCGGTGGCCGCGCCGAGCACATCGATCCCGGCCCGTTCACCGCGGTCCCCGGATCCGCGCGGCACGGCATCCCGCTGCGGGACGTGCTCGACGGCGCCGGCACCACCCCGGTGTACCTGCACGACAGTCTGCGGTCGACCCTGCAGGTGGGTCCCGGGATGATCGTCGCGGAGTCGCTGCACCAGGACCTGCGGGTGGGTGTCAACACGGTCCTGCTGGAGCTCACGCTGGCGCACGGCCAGGACCTGGCCGCCCATCCCGATGTCCTGATCCACAGCGGCGGAGGGGCGGCAAAGGTCAACGTCCTGCGTGACCAGACCCAGGCCCTGCCACGCCAGCAGACGCAGACCGCCACCCCGACCGCCTCCCCGCAGGCCTCTGCGGCGCCGTCGCTCGGGGCGGGTCGACCGGGTGCCGGGACGGTCCTGCTCGTCTGCCCCGCGACCGGCTCGGCCGCGACCGCCTGTGGCGACTGACCGACCCGGCGTCCCGCCGGCCCGGTGGCCGACCGGGTTCGCCGCGCCGCGGCTACCGATCATGCTGGCGCCGGGCTTCCCACTCGCCGACGCGATCGCCGCCGCGGACGCCGCGCTGGGCCGGCGTAACGCCCCGGCGGTCGACGCCGCCTACGCGGCCGCGACCCTCCTGATCGCCCCGGGCACGACCACCACCGACTCCGATGGTCGTGGGCACGACCTGTGGATGGCCGTGGCCGTCGATCACCTTGTCGCGCTGCGGCGACTCGGCGCCGTGACCCGCGGCCTGCGCCGCTGCGAGGACTACCTCGGCCGCGCCGCCGCGGCGGGCGTCGACCCGTCGCTGCTCCTGCAGGAGCGGATGCAGCTGCGTGACTGCGCCGCCGACCCGCGGGGCGCCGCCGCCGACGCGGCGGCGATGCGCCGGCTCGCGGCGAGCGGGAAGCGCCCGATCTCCGCCGCGCAGGACGGGCGACTGCTGCGGGCCGAGGCGTCAGCCGCGGCCGCGGCGGGCGACGCCGTCACAGCCTCCCGCCTGCTCGACGACGCGGAACGGGCGCTGCGCGCCGCCGGCTGCGCCGACGTCTCGATCATCGACCGGGACCGGGCGCTGCTCAGGGTGCGCCAGGGGGCGGAGCCCGACGTCGGCGGCGCCCTCGCCGAGATGCTCGACGGTGAGTGGCCGGAGACCGTCGAGAGCCAGTTCCGGCTCGCGTTCGCGCTCAAGCGGCAGTTGCACTTCGAGGCGGCGGCCCGGGTGATGACGACCGTCACCGGCAATCCCGACCTCGACCCCGCGCTGCGCCTGCCCGCCCTGTACGAGCTGGTCACGCTGCTTCTGACGATGCGCGACGACCGCGCCGCCCACGCGTTGCGCCCGCTGCTGGACGCCGCCGCGGCGAGCTGGCCGGATCCGGCGGGCGCCGCCAGGAAGATCGCGCTCCTGCTGTCCTCCGCTCCCGATCCCGATCCCGCTCCCGCTCCCGATCCCGCTCCCGATCCCGAACCAGAACGGGCGGTGCGGCAGGTGCAGCGCCTGATCGCCGCCGACCGACTGACCGAGGCCGAGTCGCGGCTCGCCCGTCTCACGCCGCCCGCCGATCCCCTCGCCGCCGAGCCGGCGACTGATCCTGGTGCCGGCCGGACGGGGACCTCCACCATCGAGGCGGCGCAGGAGGCACGGGACCGGGCCGAGTGGTATCTCGTCGCCGGCGAGCTCCAGCTGGCCCGCTACCGGCAGCTCCGCCGGCCCGAGCTGCTCCAGGCCGCCGTCGACGACCTCGGTCGCGCGGTGCGGGCGACCGCCGGCCGGGCGTGGCTGACCGAGGTCAGGATCCTGGCGACCCGCCTGCTCGGCGAGGCCCACCACTGGCGGGCGGAGTACGGCCAGGCGAGCGCCCGGTGGGCGCAGGCGCATCAGCTGGAGGAACGGCTGGCCGGCCGTCAGATCAGCGACGCGGTGCGGGTCGGCATGCTGGCGCCCGTGCCCGACGAGCACGACGAGCGGGTGCGTTTCGCCGCCGAGCGGACCGCCGAGAACGCCGAGGGCGCCGCGGCGACGGCCGCGCTGGTCGTCGCGATGGAAGCCGCCCGCGGCGCCGCGATCCTCGGCGGGATCCTGCCCGCCGAGGCCGGCCTGACCCGCGACCTGCCCCCGCCCGACGACCACCGCTCCGCCTGGGCGTGGATCCGCGCGACGGCGGACCGCCTGCCCCGCTCGCAGGTCGTCTGGATGATGCACGCGACACCGCTGCGCGTGCATCACGCCGTCATCGGACCGAACCTGCTGCACCACATCGCCGTCGACTGCCGGCGGGGCGAGCTGGGCGACGCCGTCGACGACCTCATGGGTTCGTGGAGCGCGGGCACCCTGGAGTCAGCCGTGGGCCGCGCCGCGTTCGACGCGGGCACGCGCGACATCGCCGCGCGCCTCGACGTCGCCGCGGTGGTCCGCCATCTTCCGCCGGACATCCGCCGGATCGCGCTGGTCGTCGGAGGAGTCCTCGCCGACGTCCCGTTCGCCGCCCTGCCGCTGGCCGTTCCTGTCCGGTCGGCCGGGGCGACGGCGGGCCGCGCGATGCCGCTCGGACTGCGCTTCGCCCTGTCCGACCTCCCCTGCCTGTCCGCGCGGAGCCCGCTCAGCCGGCGCTCCCGACGCGTGCGCGGCGACCGGAGCCTGCTGGTCGACCCGGCGGGGGAGGGGATCACGCCAGCGCGGGGCATCCACGCGCAGGTGCTGGACGGCGCCCGGGCCACCCCCGCCGAACTGGCCGCCACGCTCGCGCGGCGCCGCCATCGCCAGGTGCGGCTGGACTGCCACGGCCGGTACGACCCACTCGACGAGGCCGGGCGCTGGCTGCAGCTGCGGCCCGACGACGCCTCCGGCCGCCTCCCGCCCGAGGCGCTGCAGGCCATGGACCTGCACGGCTGCGGAACGCTCGTCCTCGGTGCCTGCGAGTCGGGGATGGCGACCCGGACCGGCCGGGACGAGCGGCTCGGTTTCGTGCGCGCCGCGCTGCACGCCGGTGCCGCGTCCGTCGTGGCGGCGCGCTGGGCGGCGGCGGACCCGGTGGCCGCCGCGGTGCTCGACCGCTTCCACCACCACCTGCGCCGTCGGACACGCGACGTCGCCCTGTGGCAGGCGCAGCTCGACGTGTGCCGCGCCGCGCCGGACCGGCAGGTGCTGGACTGCGCGCCCGACCATCCGGCCCGGTGGGCATGCTGGACCCTGTACGGGGACGCCGGGTGGCAGACCGGTGCGGGCGTGGCGCGCCGGGGGCTGCGCCGCGCCGCGGACCATGCCCCGATCAGGCGGAGGTGACATGTCGGTCCACGGGCCCCTGGCCGCGCCGCGGCTGTTTCTGTCCTGCGCCGGATCCGACCGGGACGTCGCGGAGCGGATGGCGAGTGAGCTGGGCCGGCACGGCATCGACGCGACCGTCGACCACTGGTGTCCGCCCGGCGCCAACTGGGTGCTGTGGATCAACGATGCGATGGCCGCGGCCGATTTCTACATACTGCTGTGGTCGGCGGCGGCCCGCGACCAGGCGGTGGTGGCGGCCCTGTGGTCGGCGGCGCTGGTCCGCGAGCTGGCCGAGCGGAGCTCCTACCTGCTCGTCGTCCGCCTCGACGACAGCGCGCTGCCCCCGGTGCTGGCGCCCCGGCACAGCCTCGACGGCACCCACGGCCGGTGGAGCGAGGTCGTGCGCGACCTCGCCGGCATCTGGCGGCGGGACCGGGCGGGCGGCGCGCCGCCGGCCGTCGCGGGCGATCCGGTGGCTCCCGAGGCCACCGGCGTGACCGCTCCGACCAGGATGATCCGGGTCCGCAACCAGGTTCTCGGCTTCGCGGTCGTGCTCGCGGTGGCGGAGACGATGACCGGCTGGGAGCTGCTGAGCCTCATCCGCGCCAGGCTCGCGCTGCCCGACGAGCAGACCCGGTTCGCCGGCCAGGTCGGCCTGCGGTTCCGGTACCGGCTCGGCATCGCGGGAGAGCCGCTGCCGGAGGACCCGGCCGCCCTGCTCCATCTGAGCGACGGAGCCCTCGTCGACCTCGAGGTCGTGGTCGAGCCCTTCGGCCCCGTCGGCCCGATGGCCGGAACCACGTCCTACCGGCCGGCGACCTCGGGCGCGCAGGTCCAGGCCGCGGTGCCGCCGGCCGCACAGCGGGCTCTCGTCCGCTCGGCCTTCCGTCATCTCGCGCCGCCGACCGCGTCCTCGCGGGCCGGAACGAGGTGACCGGCCAAGGTCGCGTGACCGGCCAGGGTCGCGTGGCCGGCCAGGGTCGCGTGACCGGCCAGGGTCGCGTGGCCGGCCAGGGTCGCGTGACCGGCCAGGGTCGCGTGGCCGGCCAGGGTCGCGTGGCCGGCCGGGGAGGGATCAGTCGGCGGTGGTGAGCTGCCAGTGCTGGAAGTTCCCGCCGTTGCAGTCCTGGGTGTAGACGTCGCCGTCGGGGTTGCTGTCCAGGCACTCGGTGGTCGAACGGTTCTCGAACTGCCAGCCGAAGTTCGGCGAGCGCGTCGGGAGCCACACCTGGTCCACGGCGTCCGAGCAGGTCCTGGTGAACACGGAGCCGCGGTACCTGGTTCCGTCCGGAGCCGGATTTGCCTTCGCGCCCAGACAGCGGCCCGTCTGTACGTTCCGGAGCCGGTAGCCGGCGCCGGTGGCGGCCGGCACCGCACGCCAGTGCTGGTAGAGGCCGTTGTTGCAGCCCAGCGTGTACGCCGAGCCGTCCTCGTTGCCGTCCAGGCAGAGCAGCGTGGACGTGTTGACATAGGTGCTCGGGCCGGCCGGGGACTGGCTGGGGGTGGGCCGCGCCGACGGCGTCGCCGGTGGACGTGACAGAACGCCCGTCAGCGAGGCCACGGCCGACGGCGATCCCGCCGCGCCCGAGCCGCCCGTCACCACGAGGGAGACGGCGACGACGATGCCGATGACGGCGGCGGCCACCAGGCCCGCGACGGCCCAGGTCCGCCGCCCGCGCTGACCTCCGCCGCCCGCGCCGCCCGCGCCGCCCGCGCCGCGCGTGTTGGCCGGGTGGGCCGCGTCGGTGAACGGGAGACGGCCGGCGGACGGCGGTCCGAGAGACGGCGCCGAGGGGTGGACCTGCGCTGGTGGGGGCGTCAGGCCGGAGAGGACCTGTGTCGGCCCGGCCGCCGCGGCGGCAGCGGCGCTGTGGACCGCTGCCGCGTGGGCTGTGGCGGCATCGTCGTCGGGGCGGGTGCTGAGCACGGTCGGCAGGTCGACCTGGCCGTCCCCGGCGAAGGGTGGCCGGGTGAGCCGCGGCAGCGCCTTCTGGCCGGCCAGACTCGGCAGGAGGGCACGCAGGCTGTCCATGCCGGGCCGCTCGACCGGATCCTTGGCGAGCATCGACGCCACGACGGCCCACACCTCGTCGCGCAGGCCCGCCGGCCGGCCCGGACGCTGGTTGAGGTGGGCGTGCAGGACGGACAGCGGCGGGCGTCCGGTGAACGGCGTGACGCCGCACAGCATCTCGTAGAGCATGATGCCGGCCGCGTAGGTGTCCGTCGCCGGACTGACGGACCGGCCCTCGATCACCTCGGGAGCCATGTAGTGCGGCGTGCCGAGGATGCTCATCGGCTCCGTCAGCCGCGTGCCGGCCTCCACGACGGAGGCGATGCCGAAGTCCGAGACCTTGGGCCGGTAGAGGCCGCCCTCGCCCGCGCCGGTGCCGCTGCCGTGGGTTCCGTCGCCGTGGGCCAGCAGCACGTTCTCCGGCTTCAGATCACGATGCACCACGCCGAGCGCGTGCGCGCTGGCGAGCCCGGTCATGATCTCCAGGATCAGGGTGGCCGCCTCGGCCGGCGGAAGGGTGCCGCGCCGGGTCAGTTCGGCCCGCAGGTTGGGACCGGAAACGAAATCCATCACAATGGCCAGATCGCCGCCCTCGGCGACCAGGTCATGCAGGGCGACGACGAACGGGGACCGCACCCGCAGCAGGATGTCGCGTTCCCGCATGAACCGGGTGATGATTACCGGATTCGCGGCGAACTCCGGTAGCAGCATCTTGAAGGCGAAGACATTCCCGTCGCCGTCGTGGCCGGACCAGACCTCCCCCATACTGCCCCGGCCGACCCTGGTATCCAGGGTGTATGAGCTTCCCAGCCGTCTCGACACCGTGATCTTCCGCCACCTCAACGTTGATCATCTGATGGGTGCGGCGATTGTATCCAGTGTCGCGGTGTCCCAAGCCGGGCCTGGGATGATCTGAGGGCGCCCTACCGGCTCATCGTGAAACAGCAACGTGCTCTGCGGGCATTGTTGCGCGGCGAAAAGGCGCTGGTCAGTCCAGTCGTGTCGATGCCGTATCCCTCCGGTGTGCCGCGGCTCGCGGGTCGTCTGCCCGACTCCCGCCGGCGACGTCGCGGTCCATACCCGGGCTAGCGCGGGCTGGGCGGGGTGGACTGGTCGGCGAAGGCCTGGCGGAGGGTGTTCTTGACGACCTTGCCCATCTGGTTGCGGGGGAGGTCGTTGACGATGACCACGTGCTTGGGCTTCTTGTAGCCGGCGAGCGAGGCCTGGGTGTGCGCTATGACGTCGGCCTCGGTCAGCGCGGCGCCGGGCTCGGGGACGATGTAGGCGGCGACGCTCTCGCCCCACACGTCGTCCGGCACGCCGATGACCGCGACGTCCCGGATGGCGGGATGGGACAGCATCACCAGTTCCAGCTCGCGAGGGTAGATGTTCTGGCCGCCGGAGATGAGCATGTCCTTCTTGCGGTCGACCAGGTAGATGTAACCGTCCTCCTGGCGGGCGAGGTCGCCGGTGTGCAGCCAGCCGCCGCGCAGCGCCTGGGCGGTGCGTTCCTCGTCCTTCCAGTAGCCGCGCATCACGGTGTCGCCGGCGAGGCACAGTTCGCCGATCTCGCCCGGCGGGCAGGGGCGGTCGTCCTCGTCGAGGATCTCGACCCGGACGGTCGGGGACGGCCGGCCGACGGAGGTGAGCAGCTTCTCCTCGCCGTCCAGTGCCCGCTGGTGGTCCTCGGCGGACAGCCGGGTGAACATCATGGTCGACTCGGACTGGCCGAAGCCCGAGGTCGGCTTCGGGATACGGCGCATGACGCGACGGGCCAGGTCCGGGGACATGATCATGCCGCCGTAGCCGACGCGGCGGATGCGGCTGAGATCCCGGTCGGGCAGGGACGGGTCGTCGAGCAGGAAGGCGAGCATGGTCGGCGCGAGCGAGATCTGGGTGATCTGGTGGCGGTCGACCAGGTCGAGGAAGGGGCCGGAATCGTAACGCGGCATCAGCACGATGAGGGCGCCGCGCAGGTGGTAGCAGAAGGTCTGCAGGCCGGAGGCGTGGCACATCGGCAGCGCCATGAGGAAACGCTCGTCGTCGCGCAGGTCCCAGTCGAGCGCCGACATCATCGCGGCGGACACGACGTTGCGGTGGGTGAGTACGGCGCCCTTGGGGAAGCCGGTCGTGCCGCTGGTGTAGATGATGAACGCCGGGTCGTCGTCGGCCAGGGTCGGCCAGGCGTAGGGGGACGGCGGGGTGGTGGAGTGGGCGTCGGCGGCGGCCGGGTCGTCGAGGAGCAGGACAGTTGTGGTGGCGGGGAGCTCGTCGGCCAGGGGCGCGAGGGCCGACCACAGCGCCGGCTCGGCGATCAGCACGCCGGCGCCGCAGTCCCGCAGGATGCCCGCCCACTCCCGGGGATGTAGCCGGTAGTTGAGCAGGACGAGGGTCCGCCCGGCGCAGGGGACCGCGTACTGCGCCTCGACGAACTCGGCGCGGTTCGTCGAGAGCAGGGCGACCCGGTCGCCGGGAGCGCTCACGCCGTCGAGCGCGCCGCCGAGACGGCTGACCCGGCCGAGGAGGTCGCCGAAGGTCAGCACTCGGTCGCCGTCGACGAGCGCCTCCGCATCAGGGGCGAGCCGCGCGTTGCGAAGCAGCAGGTCGAACAACATGGACTTCCTTTCTGGCACGGTCAGGCCTTCTGGCACGGTCAGGACGCCGACGCGCGGGTCAGGCGGGGACGCGGAGCAGCGGCGCGACCCGGGACAGGACGTCGGCGGCCATCGCCGCCGGGTCGACGCCGTCGGTCGGGGCGAGGATCAGGTGGCGGGCGCCGGCGTCGAGGAACTCCTGCAGCCGGGCGGCGACCAGCTTCGGCGGCCCGAACGCGGCCACCCGTTCGACGAAGGTCGTGAACCGCTCCGGATCACCGGCCTGACCGGCGCCGACGTAGCTGATCGCGCGTGACAGCGCCGTCTCGGCGTCGTCGTCGAGGCTCACGTAGACGAAGACCAGCCACTCGAATCCGCTGGTCAGATCGCGGTCCGGCCCGGCCAGCCGGTGGATCGCGGCGACCGAGCGGGCGTACTGCTCCGGGGTGTAAAGGAACGGCATCCAGCCGTCGCCGAGCCGGGCGGCGCGCCGCATCGCCGGGTTCTTGCGGCCCGCGACGAGGATCGGCGGGCCCTGCGGGTGGGCCGGCGACGGCTCCACCCGCGCGTCGTCGACCTGCCACAGCGCGCCGCGGAACGGGGTCGACCGGTCCGCCCAGGCGGCGCGCAGAAGACCGATCTGCTCGTCGAGGCGGGGGCCGAGCCCCGTCCGGGGAACGCCGACGGCGTCGAACTCCCGCTGGTACTCGCCGCCGGTGCCGACCCCGACGCTGACCCGTCCCCCGGACAGGCGGTCGATCTCGGCGAGCTGTTTGGCAAGCACCATCGGGTTGTAGAGCGGCAGAGGGAACACGGCCGACCCCACCCGGACCCGGGTGGTGACGGCCGCGATGTGGGCCAGGCTGGTCAGCGGCTCCGGGACCGGCCGGCCGATCGTGATGTGCCCGGACGCCCACAGCGAGTCGGCACCGGCGTCCTCGAGCGTGCGCGCGAAGTCCGACAGACTCCCGGATTCTCCCGGCGCGGCGAGAAAGCCGATCCCGGGCCGTCCCGCCGCAGGAATGTCGCCGTTCACCGTCACCTGTCGCTCCTTGTTCTGTCATGACTTCGCGCGCGGGCGCGCTCCGTGTACGTCTTACGTCAGCGGCCTGCGGGTGTTCAGGTCGAGTCCGTGCATGGCGCCGGGCGCGAGGACGAACTGGCCGTTCTCGACGCGCAGGAAGAAGACCTGCGCGTTGCTGAGCCGCTCGAAGCCCTTGACCGTGCCCTTCGCGGACGGCGTCCACGTCGGCAGGATCCCGAACAGGTCGATGTTCGTCGCGGTGCCGAAGAAGTCGTTCATGCTTGTCGCGGTCAGCTTGCCGGTGACCTTGGCCGCGACCTGGGCCGCGACGTGCACGGACAGCCAGGCCCGCAGGCTGGTCGAGTTGCGGATGCCGGCGGCGCTGTCGCCGCTGGCCTTCTCGGCGTCGAGCTCCTTCGCGTAACGCGCGAGGCCCGGGTACTCCTTGACCGCCGTGACCGGCGGCTGGGCGCTCACCACGCGCAACTGGGGCGCGGCCGGGCCGAGGTCGGCGAGGCCGGTCTGGATCTGCGAGTCGACCGCGCCGAGCGGGCCCTTGTAGCCGGCCTGGCCGGCGGCCTTGATGAAGGCGAGCGCGGCCTCGTTCGGAACGAGCAGCATTCCGCCGTCGGCGCCGGAGGCTTCCAGGGTCGCGACGGCGGGGGCGAGGTCCGTGGTGGACGCACCGATCTTGATGTCCTCCTTGACATCGAGACCGCTGGCGCGGGCCGCGGTGCTGGCGCTCTTCGAGGTCTCGGCGGCGATGGCGATGTCACGGCGGATCATGGACACCGACTTCACGCCGTCGGCCTTCATCTGCGGAGCCAGACCGCCGAAGATCAGCTGGGCGCCGGCGTCGAAGCGGTAGCAGACGGCGCACTTGCTCTCCGCCGCGGTCGCGCCGACCGAGCCGACACAGGGCACCTTGGCCGCGGCCAGGACCTCGGTCAGGGGCTGCGAGAACTGCGAGTTCGACCCGACGACCGCGACGGTGCCGTCACGGGTGGCGGCCCGGGCGCACTTGACCGCGTCGTTGGGGTTGTTGTTGTCCTCGCACCAGCGGATCTCGATCTGCTTGCCGCCCACGCCGCCCGACGCGTTGATGGCGCGTGCGGCGGCCTTGGCGGCGGCGAGGTTCTCGAGCGCCGCTAGGCCAGCAGTTCACGGCCACTGGCCGCGTCCAGAAGTACCAGCTCCGCGAACGCGGCCTCACCCCCACCACCAGGGACCGTCAGGCCACCTCCGCGTAGCCGCCGCCCGCCGCCCGGCGCGGTATCGGGCGGTGTCCGCCGCCCGATACCTACGCCTGGCCGCCGGAGACCGGCACCTCGCGAGCCGTGCCCACCACCGATTCGTACTGCTCGCGTATCCGTCCCGGAGGGATGCGCGACGGGAAGTACTTGATCCTTCCGGATGCGCGAACCCGATCTACCGGGAGGCCATCCCAGGAGTCCTGGCCGCGAACGTCGCCACGAACGTCACCGCCGATTCACGCAGCTTCGTCCTTTGGTCTGGCATCCGAGCAAGGGTGATCCCCCTGATTGTCGGACTGGCCCAGCTCGACCGCTTCCTCGACCGCCTCGCGCCGCCCACCGGCACGGATGGTCGGTGATGTGGTGTGCCGGCGGGCCGGGGTGATGCGGCGCGGGCGGGGCGCTCCCTTGACAGGTTGATCCGGAGCCGGCAGGATCGAATGTATGTTCGATCTCCTCGGTCTCCGACCCCACCCGCGGATCGCGCATCAGGACCATCATGCGTCGCGCACGCAGGTCCATTCGCCGCTGGGTGGTGCCGAGGCGCGTCCTCGGCCCGTTCCGGCGGCTTCCACCGCGCCGGCCTCGTCATCCGCTTCGGGGGCACCGTGCCTGCCGCCGAGCGTAGCCCGTGTCGCCGCGCGCACGAGGCTGTCCGCGGAACTGCTCGCGGCCATCCTCACGGTGGACGGCCGCTCCCGCGCCACTCTCGACGACATGGAGCGCGCGGACGCCCTCGCGGACGTCCTGCTCGCCCGCCGTCGGCAGCGGGTCGGCGCACACCGCACCGAGTTCAGCACGAACCGGCCGGCCGCGGTGCGTGTGGCTGTGCGCTGAGCCGAGGCCGCGCTGGCGGACGCCTCGCGTCAGGCCGCCAGGTGCTGACGCAGCGCCGACTGGAAGCCGGTCAGGCGCGGATCCTCGGAGCCGCGGTCGAGCCAGGTCATGGCGAGCGCCGTGTGCAGATCGGCATCCGTCACCTCGACGGCGGCCACCTCGCCTCGTCGGCATGCGGGCGCACGGCGAGCACCGCGGGCAGGACATGCACGCTCACCGTCTCCAACGCGCCGACGGTCAGCGTGGCCCAATTCCTGGGCCGCCTGTGTGACACTGCCCGTCCGGGCGACCGCCTCGAACGTCCGCAGCTCCATGCCCCAGTTTCCCCCTGCCCGCTCCGCCGACGTGGCCTCGGCGCTTCCCTGGCCCCGGCGGATCTCCCGGTCACAGTCGATCTTCTCGGACCAGGCGACGGCCCAAGCCCGCTGGCGTCCCAGGCGTCGCCGGATTCCCGGGGATGTTCATCGGATATTCGGCTTGCCGGGGGAGATGCGCGATCCGCCGGCCCATAGCCTCCGTTGCTCGTGGCCGCGCGCTTTCCAGGCATCCGACTTCCCGGCCTGTCCCGTTCTCCTGGCATGTACCTCCCTTCCGGCCGGTTCCGGCGGATGTGGACGCCACCTGAGGTGGTGCTGATCGGTGCCGCCGGGTTCGTCGGCGTGGTTCTGGTGGTGGCCACCGGCGGGCGGCTTGCCCGGCAGTCCCTCGCCAGCCCGCCGACGTCCTGGCTGGGCCTGCTCAACCCGGTGAACCTCACCGAGTCCTCCGGCCTGCCGGCCCTGCTGGTCGGCGGGGTGGCACTGACGCTGCTCGCGTGGCTGCGCGCCGGCATGCGTGCCCACCGCGGCATCCTGTCGCCGCGGCAGGCCGTCGGGCTGCTCGCCGTGTGGTCGATACCCGTCTGCCTGGGGCCGCCGATCCTCAGCCTCGACGTCTACAGCTACGCGGCGCAGGGGATGCTGCTGGCCACCGGCTTCGATCCTTACCACGCCGCCCCCACCGCGCTCGCCGCCGGAAGTCCGCAGCTCGCCGCGGTCGACCCGCTCTGGCGGTCAGCGAACGCGCCGTACGGCCCGCTGGCGGTGACCTTGTTCCGGCTGGCTCACCTGGTCGCCGGGGGAAGCCTCATCGGGGTGATCGTGCTGCTGCGGTTGCTGGCGCTCGCGGGCGTGGTGCTGATCGCCGCCTGCGCGGTCGCCGGCGCCCCCAGGCATCGGCGTGCCGACGCCCTCGTGCTCGCCGCGCTCAACCCGATCGTGCTGTTCCAGCTCCTCGGCGCCGCCCACCTTGAGGCGATCATGATGGGCCTGGTGGTCGCGGGCCTGCTCGCCGTCCAGCGTGGCCGGGCGGTGACGGGACTCGTTCTGCTGACCGCGGCCGCGGCGATCAAATGGCCGGCCGTCCTCGCCGTCGCCGCCGCCATCGCCTGGCGTGCCGGCGCACCGTCCCGGCCGAGCTGCGAAGACGCTCGCAACGCATCGCGCGGTGACGGGCATGGTGGTGGCGAGCTTGCGGCGGGCTGGCGGCGGCGGGCGCCGGCCCGGGTCGCTGGGGCCGCACGCGATGCGATCGTCGCCGGGGCGGCCTTCGCGGGGCTGGCGGCGCTCGTCCCGGACGGGCTCGGGTGGGTACGCACGGCGACGACTCCCGCGACCGTGCTGACGGGTTACACGCCGACCAGCATCGCCGCCGATCTGCTCGGCTGGGGCGCGGGCCTGCTCGATCTCGATCCCTCACCCGCCGGCATCCTGACCTTCACCCAGCACGCGGGGCTCGCGGCGACAGGCGCCGTGTGCCTGTGGACACTGGCCACCATCCGGGCCCGGCCACTCACCGCCAGCGCGGGGGCCATGCTGCTCGCGCTCGCCGCCCTCGGGCCCGTGCTGCACCCCTGGTACCTCACCTGGGGTCTCGTGCCGCTGGCGGTGCGGCCCGGCGGCCCGGCACGGATGGCCGTCCTGGCGATCGCCTCGGCCGGCTCGTTCCTCGGCCTGCAGCACTGCTCCCTGCTCGTCGCCGACCATCCCGCCGCGCTGCGGTGGCTGCGCGAACATGGCGGCCTCGTGGCCCTGGCGGGTTACGTGGCGGCCGCGGCCCTGTGCGCGGCGGTGAGCCGTGGGGCGGCTGTCACCGCGTCCAGGCGGGCTGCCGTCGCCGCGTCCCGACGCGCCTGACGGCCCATCTACCGGCCCCCGCCGGAGTCTCCACTCGCGGCCGCGGCCTGCGCACTCGCGGTCGGAGCCTGCACTCGCGGTCGGAGCTTCCACTCGCCGCCGGAGCTTCCACTCGCAAGCGCCCGCACGCGCCAGGCCTGGGCGTCGGGGTGGCGGGCGGGTTCAGCGGGTGGGCTGGCAGGTGGGGCACCAGAACAGGTTGCGGCCCGCCAGGGTGGTCGAGCGGACCTCGGTCGCGCAGACAAGGCAGGGCAGGCCGGCACGGCGGTAGACGTAGACCTCGCCGCCATGGTCGTCGACGCGGGGCGGACGGCCCATCGCCTCGGGAGTGTGCGCGGGGCGGACGGTGTCGATCCGGCCTGTGCGCACCCCGTCGGCCATCAGCGCGGCCAGATCGGCCCACAGGATGGCCCACTGCTCGTCGGTCAGGTCGCGGCCGGGCAGCATCGGGTCGATGCCTGCGCGGAAGAGCACCTCGGCCCGGTAGATGTTGCCCGGGCCGGCGACCACCGCCTGGTCCATCAGCAGCGCGGCGATCGTCGTGCGGCTGCGGCCCACGCGCCGCCGGGCCAGCTCCGGATCGGCGTCGGCGCGCAGCGGGTCGGGGCCCAGCCGGTCGCGCAGCGCTTTCACCTCGCCGGGACCCAGCAGCTCGCAGGCGCTAGGCCCGCGCAGGTCGGCGTAGCCGGCGGGGGCGGTCAGCCGCAACCGGACGGCACCCGTCGGCGCGGGCGGCGGACCGGCCGCGAGCGTGCTTGTCCCGTAGATACCGAGATGGACGTGCAGCATCTGGTCGTCGTCGAAGCCGAGCAGCAGGTGCTTGCCGTGCGCCTCGGCGGTGGTCAGCACCCGCCCGTCCAGGCGCCGGGCGCCGTCGGCGAACCGGCCCTGCGGGCTTGACGCGCCGACCGCGACGCCGCCGAACATGCGCCCGTGTGCGGCGGCCAGCCGGTGCACGGTGTGACCCTCGGGCATGGTGGGCCGATCATACCGGCGGCCCGGCATCGCGAGATCGCAGGGATCAGGCCCGGGAGCGGCCGAGCGAGAGTCTGTTCCGCTTCGTCGTGCGGCCGCCGGCGCCGCTGCGTGCGGGGGGCCGGCATCGGATGGCCTTACGGCTCACCCTCGGCGCCGGCCAGGTGATGGCCGACCACTACGGCTTCATCCCGTTGACCCGATGCGAGCTGTTCCACCTGCGGCTGCGGTTCTCGCCGACGCGGCCGCCCGCCGGCGTCTGGCTGCTTGACGGCGTACCGCCCCGCACTGCCGACGACGACCCCGCCGGCCTGCCATCCCTCAACCTGGACGCGGTCGGAGAGAGCCTGCTGACCTTCCCGGCGCCCCGCGAGGGGCGCAGCCACGGCGCCTGCTGGCGGTTCTGACGCGCGGCCGGCGGGATGTCGTCTGCGTGCTGGTGCTGGTGCTGGTGTTGGTCGGTCGACATCGTGGTCGCCTCCTGTGCCCCGGAAGGCCCAGTCCGGGAGTGGCTCACGATGACGCCGCGAGGCGCCGCGCCGACAGGCATGCTCCTGGCGGAACAAAGGTCGGATGACGGTCATGACCCGCCGGCGCCGACGGACCGCCCTGCCAGCGAACGGCGGGTGGGCAGGTAGGTCAGCCGGCCGGGGTGTCGGCGTAGCGGCGGGCGGAGGCGAGCGCGGCGCGCAGGGTCGCGGCGTCCACCTGCGCACCGGCGTCCCCGGCGGTGCCATCGGCGCCGAAGTACAGGTTGGCGTAGGCGGCGGTGTCTCGCTGGTAGCGCCAGCCCTCCGCCAGCGGTCCGGCGTCGACGGCGTCGTAGCCGAGGGCGTCGAGAACGTCGGTGGCCGTTGCCTTGGCGGTCGCGTCATCACCGGCGATCGCCAGCGCCGAGCGGTCCGGGGCGCCGGCGGGCCGGGCCAGCGACAGCAGGTGCTTGTAGTAGATGTTGTTGAAGACCTTGACCACCTTCGAGGTTGGCAGGTGCGCGGCGAGCAGCTCGCTCGTCGTGGTCGACTCGTTCTCCAACTCGGGGAAGACGCCGTCCCGCTGCGGGTAGTAGTTGTTGGTGTCGAGTACCACCTTCCCGACCAGCGGTTCGACCGGAACCTCGCGGTAGGCGCGCAGCGGCACGGTCACGACGACGAGGTCACCCGCGGCGGCGGCCTGCGCCGCGGTGGCGGCCCGGGCCCGCGGCCCCAGCTCCGCCACCAGATCCTGCAAGGTCTCCGGGCCGCGCGAGTTGCTCAGCACGACGTCATATCCGGCGGCGACGGCGAGTTTCGCGACCGTTCCGCCGATGTTCCCGCTGCCGATCAGTCCAAGGGTCGTCATGCCGTCGACAACTCCGAGCGGCACGGTCGACATTCCCCGCCCCGTCTCCCCTGCTCCCACCCCGCCGTCTCCCTTGCTCCCGCCGCGATCCTCGAACGCGCCCAGGGCGCGGCCGAACAGGCCCTCGCCGAGCTGCGGACGGTGGCCCGCGGGATCCTGCCGCCGGTGCTCGCCGACCGCGGGCTCGCCGACCGCGGGCTCGCCGGCGCGCTCGTAAGGACTCGCCGCCGACTGCCCCGTTCCCTGTCGGCTCGACGTCGACCTGACTCGCCGCTGCGCCGCGTCGGTCGAGGCGACGGCCTACTTCGTGGTCGCCGCTGGACGTGGTCGCCGCGGCGGGGACCAGGCAGGACGCCCTGGCCGCCCTCGACGTGCACCGACCCGACGTCGCCGTCCTCGACGTGCGGATGCCACCGACCCACACCGGCGAGGGCATCGCCGCGGCCGTCGAGGCGCGGCGGCGTTGCCCTGAGCTGGGCATGCTGGTCCTCTCGGCCTACGTCGAGCAGACGTTCGCCACCGAGCTGCTCGTCGACGGCGTCGGCGGCCTCGGATACCTGCTCAAGGAGCGGGTGGGCCGGGTCGGGGAGTTCCTCGACGCCGTGCACCGCGTCGCCGCCGCGACACCGCCATCGACCCGGAGGTCGTCGCGCAGCTGTTCGCCCGCACGCGGCGCGACCCGCGGCTCGAGCGGCTCAGCCCCCGCGAGCCCGACGTGCTTGCCCTGATGGCCGAGGGCCTGGACAACGGTGCCATCGCCGAGCGACTCGTCGTCACCGAGGACGCCCTGCACAAACACATTCGCGCCATTCGCGCCATTCGCGCCATCCGCGCCAAGCTCGACCTGGCGCCCGCCGATCGCGTGGACCGACGCGTCGCCGCCGTCCTGCGCTACCTCGACGGCCGTCACGACCGTGAGCGACCATCCGGTCCACCGAAACCACGTCCACGGACGGCCGCCGGGACCGGGGACTCATGGACCGGTGAGGCTCTCGTCCTGGGGCGCAGGCGGGGCCGCCCGTGCCGCCAGCATCACCCTGCCGGTGAGGCCCTCGCCCTGGGGTGTCGAAGTCTTTGACGGTCGGAGTCCTCGACGGTGGACGGTCCACCCCTGGCATCGCCGTGGTCAGGACGGAGTTGGCTTGCGGGCTCCAGGCATGCTGGCATTGGTGCCGCCTGAGGACGGATTCGTGCGAGGTGGGGTGACGGTGGGTCGTGGGGTGACCGTGGTCGTGGCCGGGGTGGCGGGCGTGGCGCAGACGGTTCCGGTCGACGGGTTCCCGGTCCACTACGTCCCCGTGCGGTATCCCCGGCACGGGCTGCGGCTGGAGGTCGCCGGCGTCGGGCTGAACGTCGCGCGCGTCCTGCGTGCGCTCGGGACGTCGGTCTCGCTGGCCGCCCTCGTCGGCCGCGATCCGGCCGGCCTGCTCGTGCGGGCCGAACTGACCCGCCTCGGTCTGCTCGGCGGCGACCAGACAGCCGGCGGCGACCTCTCGGCGGACGGCGGGCCGGCCATTGGCAGCGGTGTGCTGGAAGTGGGATCGACGCCGACGTCCGTGGTGCTGGTCGAACCGGGCGGCGCGCGACAGGTGAACACCGACCTCAAGGACCTGCCGGACGCGGAGTATCCCGCCACGGTGTTCAACGCCCTGTTGGCCGGCGCGCGCCTCGCGGTCGTGTCCACCATCGGATTCGCCCGGCCGCTGCTGACCATGGCAAGGTCCGCCGGCGTGCCCGTTGCGGTGGATGTGCAGACGGTCGGCGGTGTGGACGACGCCTGTCTCCGGCCGTGGCTGGAGGCCGCTGACGTTCTTTTCTGCTCAGCCGAGCGGCTCGGTACCGATCCCGCCACGTTCGCGGCGGATGTGCTGAAACGATTCCCGGCCCGGATCATTGTGGTCGGAATGGGCGCGGACGGCTGCCTGCTCGGCATTCGCGGCCAGGCCGTACGGCGTTTTCCCGCGATCGCGCCGCACGGCGTGGTCGACACGACCGGCGCCGGCGACGCGTTGTTCGCGGGCTTCCTGCACTACTGGCTCGCGACCGGCGACGCGGCGATGGCCGCCGACCACGCCGTCCTCGTCGCCGGCTGTGCTGTGGGTACCCCCGGTGCCGGTACACACGTCGACGCCGGCCACATCGCCGATCTGCGTACCCGCACCAGATGATCTGACATAGTCCTGCCGCCTGCCGCCTGCCGCCTGCCGCCTGCCGCCTGCCGCCTGCCGCCTGCCGCCTGCCGCCTGCCGCCTGCCGCCTGCCGCCTGCCGCCTGCCGCCTGCCGCCTGCCGCCTGCCGCCTGCCGGAGTGGCTGAGTGGCTGAGTGGCGGAAGGGCGACGTGGCGAGCCTGCCGACGTGGTGTCGTGGTGTCGTGGTGACGTGGCTGCTTCGCGGACTGGTCGGTCAGGCGGCGGGCAGGCGGTCCAGGAAGCCGCTCACCGCTCGGATCCGCCCGTCGTCGGCGAGGGCGATCACATCGAAGCCGGCGACGGGCGCCGACCCGTCCGCGCCGGAGACCAGCTCCCAGGAGAACCGGGCGATGTGGTGGTGGGCGTCCGGCGAACCGGAAAGCCGGAACTCGAAGCCGGGGAACTGCTTGTGCACTCCGATGATCGTGGCCGTGATCTCCTCGTGGCCCGCGATGTCCACCACCGGATCGGTGTAGCTGGCGTCCCGCGTGAACGCCGCGGCGACTGCCCTGCGAACCTCGTCGTCCGTTTCCGCGTTCCACGCCGCGAAATAACGCGAAACGGCGTCGTCATGTGAGGTCACCATGTATTCCTTCCGTTGCCCGCGCCGCGGAGAATTTTTTCTCCCGCGCGGGAACAACGATGCCGCGGGTGCTCGAACCGGTCGATTACCGCAGAGGTAAGCGTCCTCCGCGCGGGTGGGCGGCGGCACGGTGAGGCCTGCCAGCGCGCGGCGGCGCCGAAGCGTCCTCCGCGCGTGGGTGGCGGCGCCGCATCCGGTCCTGGGCGTGTCGCGCCGAGTGGAACGTCCTCCGCGCGTGGGTGGTGGGCTCACCGATGTTCTGGCGATGGTGGCGGGCAGGCCACGCAGGTGCGGGCGGACGGACGGGCCGCCAGCCGGCCGGCGTCGATGCGGCGCCCGCAGGTCTGGCACACGCCATAGGTGCCGGCAGCAAGCCGGCTGATCGCGGCGTCGACCTCGACCAGCCTCGCTGCGGCCTGACGGAGCGTGGCGCGCATCTGCTCCCGCTCGAACGGCATGGAGGCGCCCTCGATGTCGTGCTCATCGTCAGCGTCCCGATCGGCAGTGTCCTCGAGCACCCGACCGAACTCGGCGCGTAGCGCGTCAACCCGGGCGGCGGCATCGGCCCGTTCAGCCAGGAGTCGGCCACGCGGCTCGTCCGGCCAATGGGGCTCGTCTGGTCTGTCCGGCTCGACCTGCATCGTCGGCTGACCTCCTGCTGGCGGCTGTACCCGCCGGGACAGCAGGGGGCACGCGACGTTGGCTGCTCATTGGGTGCTTCGAGGCCCGAGGAACGTGTCCAGGTCGCCACGGTGCGAGAGGATCGGACAGGGTGTCACGTCATCGGCCGACGTGCGGAGGCACAGGCCGGTCGGCGCATCGCCCCATCCTGAGGGGAGAGTCCGCATGCGACCACCGCTACCGCCGTTCACCGAGCAGACCGCGCGCCAGAAGGTGCAGGCCGCCGAGGACGCCTGGAACACGCGGGACCCGGTTCGGGTCGCGGGCGCCTACACCGAGGACTCGATCTGGCGCAACCGTGACGAGATCTTCCAGGGCCGGGACGCCATCGTCGACTTCCTCACCCGCAAGTGGGCGCGGGAGCATGACTACGCACTCCGCAAGGACCTATGGGCGTTCACCGGCAATCGGATCTCCGTTCGCTTCCAGTACGAGTGCCGCGACGACGGCGGTCAGTGGTGGCGCAGCTACGGCAACGAGCAGTGGGAGTTCGCCGAGGACGGTCTGATGCGTCGGCGTGAGGCGAGCATCAACGACGTCGCGATCGCCGAGGCCGACAGGTTCATCCACGGCCCACGCCCGCCCGAGGACGCCGGCCGACCTCTGCCCATGCCATGACCAAGATTCACTGACAGCGGCTACCGACAGCGGCTACCGCCAGCGGCTCGGAGGCAGCGGCGCACCGACCTCGGTGGGTGCCGCGACGATCGATCCACTCAGGCCCGTGAGCCTCGATCATGGCTGGCGGAAGTTGGGGAGTGGTCGGTTGTAGGGGTTTCGGCGGGGTCGGCGGTGAGGGTCGATGTGTGGGGGTGGGATGAAGGAGGGCAGGCCGTCGGGTTCGAAGGTGATCGTCCACTTGTCGTGGTGGACCTGTCGGTGGTGCTGGCCGCAGAGCAGGATCATGTTCGACAGTGCGGTGGGTCCGCCGTTCTCCCAGCCGGTGACGTGGTGGCATTCGGTCCAGGCGGGTGGCCTGTCGCAGGACGGGAACGCGCAGCCGTGGTCGCGGGCTGCGAGCGCGCGGCGGATGGCGGGGGTGGCAACGCGGTGGGTGCGGCCGACGTCGAGGGGGACGCCCGCGGGGTCCAGGATGATCCTGGTGATCTCGGCGTCGCAGGCCAGGCGGCTGAGGACGCCGCGGGGCAGCGGTAGTCCCCAGCTGGTGGTGGCCGGGTCGAGGCCGCCGGCGAGGAGTGTGTTCCAGGGCACGAGCACTGTCAGGTGCGGGCGAACTCCACCGGAGAGGGGAACGGCGGCGGCGTTCAGGGCGCGGGTGACGAGGTCGAGGAGGGCGTCGGCCTGGCGGCGGCGGGGGCTGCGGGGGTCGGGGGAGCCGTCGGTGGCGGGGCGGGGTGCGGCGAGGCCGTCGAGGGCGGTGCGTAGCAGCGCGGCGCCTTCGGCGTCGAGTTCACCGCTGATCAGGGTGGTGCCGCGGGGGGTGTCGGTGAAGGTGAGGCCGCGGACCTGGGCGGGGTCGGGGGAGGGACGGTCGTCGTCGTCGCCGCGTCCCGACCGGCGGGGGGCGCCACCGTTGTCGCAAGCGCCGCTGTTGTCGTTGCCGCCGCCGGTCGGGGGGCCGTCGGGTTGGCCGTCGCGGCTGGCGGCGGTGGGGTCGCCGCCGCCGGGGGAGGTGTCGACGCGGGTGAGCTGCTCGCGGATACGGGCGGCGAGCCGGACGAGCCGGTACGGGTCGAACGTGCCGGCGTAGTCGATCAACATCTGTTCGGCGGTGGCACGTTCGGTGTCGGTGACATCACGGGGCAGACCCTCGATGGCCTCGCGGATGACGTGGGCGTGCTCGACGGTGATCTCCCCGCGGGCCAGCGCCTCCCCCGTCGCCGCACACGGCCCGTTGCCGACCGCCAGCGCCAGGCTGACCTGACGGCGGGACTCCCGCGAGGCCAGCGCCAACCGGTCCCGCAGCAGGCTCGCGACGTCGACCGCGCCCACACGAGCCGCCAGGCCACGCTCCTGCGCCTCGACGATCAACCGGCCGCGTAGCGCCGCCACCCGGCCCCCCAACCGGCCCGCCTTCTCCAACAGCATGTCGAGCTCTCCGTCGGACAGCCGCCACGGCTCCTCCGACAACAACACATCGAACAACTCACCAAGCACCGCGAACCGGCCAGGCATGCCACCCCCAGCACCGTCAGACGACGGCGGGTGCACGGACGCGGAAGCGGAGGAGGGACCGGCGGCCTCGGGGAGCGTGTCCGGACCGGCGTCGGACGGATCGGACGGTGGAACGGGAGGCGAGCCGAGAGGGTCGGGGGGCGGGCCGGAGGGACGGCCTGTGCGGCAGGACGTCGCACCGGTCCGAGTGTCGATGACCATGAAACAACGCTAGATCAGGCAGCCCGGATCATCGAACACATGTTCTGACCTGTGGACAGCTGGAACGCGCCCTCACGGCTGTGGACAAGGTCGCGGCCGCAGGTGAGCTCAGCTGACGGTCGCGGCGGCCAGGTTCGCGAGGTTGACCAGGTAGGAGACGCCTCGGCGGGTGTAGTCGTAGCCGCTGAGCGGGTAGCCGTTCGTCAGGCAGGCGACCGAGAGATCGGCCTCGGGATCGTAGAAGCCGAGCTGGTAGGCGGCGCCGCCATGGCCCCAGGTCGCGGGGGAGCCGACGGTGGGCAGCCAGCTGCCGTTGTAGCGACCGCTGATCGTGGTGAACAGGCCCATGTGCGTCGGGATGTCGCCGCCGCCGTAGAGCTGGTCGCCGTGCGGCGCCTCGCTACGCCGGACCCGGGTGGCCTCGGCGACGATCTCCGGCGACCACCGGCCCGAGTGAACGACGGCCTGGTAGTGCAGCGCGACGTCGGCGGCGGTGCCGACCAGCGAGTGGCTGGGTTCCCCGGCCGCGAGGATCTCCGGACGGGAGACGTACCACGGCCCCCAGGGATCGACCTCCTGGTCGTCGGATGTCCGGTCGGTCGCGATCATCGGTGCGACCGAGTCGGCCTGCCGCTCCACCGGGACGCCCAGCTCCAGCGACAGGCCGAGCGGTTCGCACAGGCGGGTGCGCAGGTACTCGGCGATGGTCACCCCGGTGCGCCGCCACACCAGCTCGGCAATGATCCATGCCGCCGAGGTGAGGTGGAACTCCAGCCGGGCTCCCGGCGGGTAGGTGAGCCGCCACCGGCCGAACGCCGCCATCCGCTCGTCGTGCGACAGCATCTTCGGATAGCCCAGCGGCGCGAACGGGAGTCCGGCGGTGTGGGTGAGCACCTGTTCGACGGTGACGACGTCCTTCCCGTTCGTGCCGAACTCGGGGATGATCGACGCGATCGTGTCATCCAGGCTGATCAGCCCCTGGTCGAGCAACTGCCAGGCGATCGAGGCGACGACCGTGCGGCCGGCGGACTGCAGCACGTAGCGGCGCGTCAGATCGGTGTCGCCGAACGCGGCGTTCAGTACCAGCTGGCCGCCGCGCGCGACGGCGAGCTGCGCTGACGGCAGCGGAAACGTCGCCATGGCATCGCGGACGTGGCGCACCAGCGCCTCCAGCCGGACCGGATCCACTCCGGCGTCTGCCGGCTCGACGACCTCCTGCGACGCGACCCACCCGGTTGCCGTACTCACGACCAGACCTCCCATGCCCGCTCTACCTGCCCATGTCGCTCCGGGGCCGGCCGACTCGACGTGATGCCGCCCGTGGTGCACGTCACAGTAAACAGTATCCGGCATTACGGTCGGATTGCACCGATCTCACCGCGCCTGTGCTTGTAGGCAGCGAACATGGGTTGGCGGCGTGAACCAGCCCACGTCGATTAGTGTCCGGTAATAGGGGATGTGACGGGCGGCACGGGAGGTGCCGGACCCGCGTCCACCGAACGGGAACGAGGGTCTTCGCATGTCGATGCGCTGGGAGGCGTCACGGTGAGCACGCTCGAGACAGATCCGGTTGATCAGGCCGGGAGTGGCGCCGCGGACGAGCCGGTCTGGGCAGGGGCGCTCCTGCCCACCGACGCCGAGCTGCTCGCCCGCTACACGGCCGCCGGCTGGTGGGACGGCTCCACCCTGGCCAGCGCGATCGTCGAGGCGTTCAGCCGGAACCCGTCGTCGCCGGTGCGCGTCCACTCCGCCGAGCATCCCTACGAGGGCACCTACGCGGATGTGCTGAGCGCGGCGCGGTCGCTGGCCCAGGCGTTACGGGCGCGCGGCGTGGGGCAGGGCGACACCGTCGCCTTCCAGCTGCCGAACTGGTCCGAGTCGCTGGTGTGCTTCGCCGGGATCGCGCTGTCCGGCGCGACGCTGGTGCCGATCGCGTCGTACTACCGCGAGAAGGAGCTGCGCCACATCCTGAGCCGGTCGCGGGCGGTGGCGCTGGTCATCCCGCGCCACTTCCGCGGACGCGACTACCTGGCCGAGGCCGAGGCGCTGCGCGGGGATCTGCCGGCGCTGCGCACCGTGGCGGTCGTCGGCGACGGTCCGCTGCCGAGCTGGGCCACCTCCTTCGCCGACCTGGTCGCGGGCGCGGCGGACGAGCAGCCGGTACCGGCGGTCGATCCGGGATCCCCGGCGGCGATCGCGTGGACGTCGGGCACGACGTCGGACCCGAAGGGCGTGCTGATGTCGCACCGCGCCCTGGTGTCCGAGGTGCGCCATCACATCGTGCCGAGCCAGCCGGGGACGCTGCCACGCCTGGGTGGTGCGCCGCTGGCCCACGTCACCGGCATGCTCGCCGTCGGGCTCGCGCCGGCGTTCCGGGGTGTCGGCATCCATCTGGTCGACATCTGGGATCCGGCTCGGGTGCTCGCCATCATGGCCGAGTTCGGCCTGCCGCCGGGGCTCTACGCACCGGTGTTCGCCACCTCGCTGCTTGACCATCCCGACTGCACGCCCGCGCTCGCGGCGCTCATGGGCGCGGCGTGCCTGGGCGGCGCGCCCGTGCCCGGCCCGCTGGTCGAGCGGCTGGAACGGGCCGGCGTCGTCGTAGCCCGGGGGTATGGGAGTACCGAGCATCCGTCGATCACGCTGTCCCTGGTCACCGACCCCGAGGTGCCTCGCCTGACGACCGAGGGGGCCGTGCAGGCCGGCGTCGAGGTGCGGATCGTCGACGAGGAGGAGCGCGACGTCCCGTTCGGCAGCCCGGGCGAGGTTCTCAGCCGCGGGCCGGATCTGTTCTCCGGCTACCTGGACCCGTCGACCACGGCAGACGCGGTCGCGCCTGGCGGCTGGCTGCGCACCGGCGACATCGGCGTGCTCAGCCGGCACGGCGACGCCGACTGGCTGGCGATCGTCGACCGCAAGAAGGACATCGTCATCCGCGCCGGGATCAACATCAGCTCGGCGGAGGTCGAGGGCGCGCTGTCCGGGATGCCGGGGATCGCGGAGGTCGCCGTGATCGGCGTGCCTGACGAGAGCGTCGGCGAGCGCGCCGCCGCGGTCGTCCACCCCTTCCCCGGGCAGACGATCACCCTCGACGACATCCGCAGCCATCTGACCGGCATCGGCATGGCCAAGCAGAAGTGGCCGGAGCGGCTCATCACGTCCGACGAGCCGCTTCCGCGCACCGCGTCCGGCAAGATCCGCAAGCCGGATCTGCGTCGCCTCGCCCGCGACGCGGACTGACGGCGGACCACGCCGCCGGCCCGGGCCGACCTGGACTCAGGCGCGGCCGGGCCGGCGGTGCCTCGGGGCGGTGCGCCGGTTGGTCTCGGGGCGCACCGCCCACGGGTCGGCGAGCGGTCAGCTGGCGGCGCCGGCGCGCAGGTCGAGCGCCTGGCCGCGGAGGTCGTTCTTGAGGACCTTCATGCTCGCGTTGCGGGGCAGGGAGGCCACCACATGGACGGCGCGAGGCACCTTGAAGTTGGCGATGTGCTCGCGGGACCAGGCGATGAACGCCGCGGGTTCGATGGTGGCGCCGGGGCGCGGCACGACGAACGCGACGGCGACCTCGCCCATCCGCTCGTCGGGGACGCCGACCACGGCGATCTGCTCGACGTCGGGATGGGCGCCGAGGATGCGCTCGACCTCCGCCGGGTAGACGTTGAACCCGCCGACGATGACCATGTCCTTCATCCGGTCGGTGATCCGGATGAAGCCGCGCTCGTCCATCTCGGCGACGTCGCCGGTGTGCAGCCAGCCGTCGGGGGTGATGACCTCGGCGGTGAGCTCCTTGTCCTCCCAGTAGCCGCTCATCACGTTGAAACCACGACAGAGCAGCTCGCCGGGCGTGCCGCGCGGCACCTCCCGGCCGGCCTCGTCGACCACCCGGACCTCCACGCCCAGGGCGGCGCGGCCGACGGTGGTGGTGATGTCCTCGAAGGAGTCGACATCCGGGTAGGTCGTCGTCACCAACGAGGTGGCCTCGGTCAGGCCGTAGGCGCTGTGGGTCACCTCGGCACCCAGCTCGTCGCGCATCCGCTGGATCAGACTGGGCGGGACGGAGGCCGCCGACGCCATGGTGACCCGCAGCGCGGACAGGTCGAACCGGGCCCGGTCGGGCGCGTCGAGGATGCCCTGGAACAGGGTCGGCGGGCCCTCCAGGACGGAGATCCGTTCGCGGTCGAGCAGCGTCAGCACGGTGGGGACGTCGAAGACGGCCAGCGGCAGCATCGTCACGCCGTGCACGACGCAGGCCATCCAGCCGGCCTTGTAGCCGAACGTGTGGAAGAACGGCGGGATGATCAGGTAGCGGTCGCCGGCGCGCAACCGCATCACCTGTGCCAGCCAGGCGTGGGCGCGCAGGGACTGACCGTGGGTCAGGACGACGCCCTTGGGGTGTCCGGTCGTGCCGGAGGTGAACATGATGTCGGAGATCGACTCCGGGGTGACCGCGTCGATCCGGTCCCGCGCGGCCTCGACCGGCACCGAGGCGCCAAGTCGCAGCCACGCGTCCCACGACAGCCGCCCCCCGGCCGTGGCATCCCCGGCGGACGCGGCGGCGGAACTCTCGGCGGCGGCGGAACTCTCGGCGGCGGAGTCGACCGCGGTGGTGCGGTCGCCGTCGAGGGCGATGACGTGCTGCAGGGCGGGGAGGTCGGGATCGGCGGCGCACAGCATGCCGTGGTAGTCGGTGTCGAGGAAGTCGGTCACCAGGAAGATCGCCTTGGCGCCGCTCTTGCGCAGCACGTAGGCGGCCTCCTCGCCGCGGAAACGGGTGTTGACCGGCACCAGGACGCCGCCGGCACCCTGGATGCCCAGGGCCGCGACGACCCAGCGCAGCATGTTCGGTGCCCACACGCCGACCCGGTCACCGGGCTCGATCCCGAGCGCGATGACGGCCCGCACGGCGTCCTCCATCGCCGCCGCGAGTTCACGGAACGTCAGACGGGTGTCACCGTCGATGATGGCTTCGTGGTCGGGGAAGCGACGGGCGGCGATCCGGGCGGCGTTCGGGATCGTGCGGATCTCCAGGTCCCACCGTCGGTGCAGTTCGGCGGGGACGTAGCTCCACAGGTCCGTCGCGGTGCCCGGGTTCTGGTCGTGTGCTGCCACCGTCGAGTCCTCCTGGTCGAATGCCCGGTCCAGCCGATTCTGGCCTGCCTGGAAATCCATGCCTGATGACCAACTCGATTTGCTTGAAAAGTCGGTTTTCCGTGGGCGAAACGTTGGTGGGGCCGGCCACGCGGTCAGGCGTGGCCGGCCCCGGCCGGACAGATGGTCGCGGCTCGGATCACGCGCGCGAGCGGCAGCGCGTGGCCCGGACCGCGCCGGATCAGATCCGTTCGATGATCGTTCCCGTGCCGAGGCCACCACCGCAGCACATGGTGACCAGGCCGTAGCGGCCGCCGGAACGCTCCAGCTCGTTGACGAGCCGGGTGATCAGGATGCCGCCGGAGGCGCCGAGCGGGTGGCCGAACGGGATGGCGCCGCCGTTCACGTTCACCTTCTCGATGTCCGCGCCGAGCTCCTTCTGCCAGGCGAGCACGACGGCGGCGAACGCCTCGTTGACCTCGAAGGTGTCGATGTCGTCGATGGACAGGCCGGTGTCGGCGAGCAGCTTCTGGGTGGCGGGGATGGGCCCGGTGAGCATCTTCACCGGGTCGGAGCCGACGAGGACGGAGCGCACCAGCCGGGCCCGTGGGGTAAGCCCGAGCTGCTCGGCCTTCGCGGCGGTCATCAGCAGCACGGCGGAGGCACCGTCGGCGATCTGCGAGGACGTGCCGGCGGTGTGCTTCGCACCGCCCGGCCGGTCCGGCAGGTTCGTCTTCAGCTTGGCCAGACCCTCCAGCGTGGTGGGCCGCAGCGCCTCGTCCGTCGTGTACGGCTTGTGGCCGACGACCTTGCCCTCGTCGTCGGTGACCGGCGCGTTGATCGGGACGATCTGGGACTGGAAGCGGCCCTCGGCGATCGAGCGGGCGGCCCGCTGCTGGGCGAGGAACGCGTACTCCTCGAGGTCGAGCCGGGACAAACCCCAGGCCTCGGCGATCCGCTCGGCGCCCTCGAACTGGGTGGTGACCTCGTAGTGCTCGGTGTAGCGCTCGTTGCGGCCGGTGCCGAACTTCGGGTCGGTGCTGGAGCCCATGGGGATCTGGTCCATGGACTCGACGCCGGCGGCCACCGCGATGTCGACGAGGCCGGAGGCGACCAGGCCGTGTGCGAGCGTCGTCGCCTGCTGGGAAGATCCGCACTGGGAGTGCACCGTGGAGGCGCCGACCTCCAGGGGCAGCCCGGCGGCGAGCCAGGCGTTGCGGACCACGTTGCCGGCCTGCTGGCCGACCTGGCTGACACAGCCGGCGACGACCTGCCCGACCAGCGCCGGGTCGAGGCTGGTGCGGTCGAACAGGCCCCGCAGCACATCGCCGAGCATGTCGGGGGACTGCACGTCCTTCAGCGATCCCTTGCGCTTGCCGATCGCCGAACGGCAGGCGTCCACCACCACGACCTCGGTGCCTGTCATCACGCCACCCTTCGATTTCATATCATTTAATTGTCTGATTTTAGCTTTGAACGGTCCAGGTCTGTGGACCGATCGAGCGCCATTCCTCACGTCTGGCGTACTCGACGGCCAGTGCCTTGGTCAGCGGGCGATCGATGTTCCCGTCGTGCAGGTCGCGGACGATGCGCACCAGGTCCTGGTTGGCCGCGGCGATCCGCCCGGCCTGCTCGACGGCGTGCTCGACCAGCCGTTCCTCGGGCACGACCTGGGTGACGAGGCCGGCGAGCAGGGCCGCCTGGGCGTCCAGACGCAGCCCGCCGAGGCTCATCGCCTTCGCCGTGCGGGTCCCGACGATCCGGCCCAGGCGTGCCGTCAGCCCGCCGCCGGGGAAGGCGCCGACCTTCAGGTGGGTGTCGGCGAACATCGCCCCGGGGCCGGCGACCAGCCAGTCCAGGCCGAGCGCGAGCTCGAGGCCGCCGGTCACGCACCAGCCGTTGACCGCGCCGATGACCGGCTTCGGCAGCGTCCCGAACCGGCGGATCAGCCGGCTCGCGGAGCGCCGGTCGGCCCCGGCGGCGGCGAACCGCTTCAGGTCGAGCCCGGCGCAGAACGCGGACCCGGAGCCGGTGAGCACCGCGGCGCGCAGCCCGTCGTCGGCGACGAAGTCGTCGAGCGCGGCCTCCAGGGCCGCGATCAGCTCCGGGGACAGCGCGTTGCGCGCGTCCGGCCGGTTCAGCGTCAGCAGCAGCACCCCGTCGGTCGACCGCGTCAACAGCACGTCGGCCGCGTCGTTCGACGGTTCGCTGGACGATTCGCTCGAAGGACTGGTCATCAGAACACTCCGTATCCGCCGTCGATGCGGAACTGGTCGCCGGTGTGGAAGGACGAGGCGGAGGAGGCCAGGTAGACGGCGATACCGGCCCAGTCGGCCCCGGTACCCCAGCGCCGCAGCGGAATCCGCCCCATGATCTTCTCGCTGACGGCGGGATTGTCGAGCCAGCCGTCGAAGACGGGGGAGACCGTCCAGCCGGGCAGCACGGAGTTGGCCCGGATGCCGTAGCGGCCGAGCTCCACCGCCAGCGACCGGGCGAGCGCCGTCACGCCCGCCTTCGCGGCGGAGTACGCCTCCTCGCGCGGCGCTCCGAACAACGCCGCGATGCTCGAGGTCAGCACGATGCTGCCGCCCTCACCCTGGGCGATCATGTGCTTGGCGGCCTCGCGGGTGGTCAGATAGGCGCCGTCGAGGTCGACCTTCATCATGTGCTGCCAGGACTCCAACGTGGAGTCGACGAACCGGGGAGCGGTCATCGAGTTCGCCAGCGCCGCGTTCGCGAAGCAGGAGTCGACCCGGCCGTACTCCTCGACGAGCCGGTCGAACCCCCGGCTGACCGCGTCCTCCTCGGTGATGTCCACCTGGACCGCGCTCACCCGACCGCCGTGCGCGGCGAGCTGCTCGGCGGCGGCCTTGTTCTTGTCCGGGTTGCGGCCCCAGACGCACACGTCGGCGCCCGCCCGGGCGAGGCCGTCGGCCATGCCGAGGCCGACCCCGGAGTTGCCGCCGGTGACCAGGGCGACGTGCCCGGTCAGGTCGAGAGGATGGACGGGCGCGGTCACGCGGAAC